>NZ_BAABRU010000002.1:300000-462501 GCF_039545135.1 Herpetosiphon gulosus
ATGGAAGATATTCAGGTTAACTTTACAATCATCTCGGAGCAAAGTTTGCCGTTGCCTCGCTGGATTCCAACGCGGGCTAATCGGGCGCTGGAACATGCCAGCAAACAAATCGATCAAGTGGTGCAGCGGGTGATTCGTGAGCGCCGTGCCAGTGGCGAGGATACTGGTGATCTCTTGTCGATGTTGTTGCTTTCAATCGACGATGGCAATGGTCAAGGTATGACTGACCAACAAGTGCGGGATGAAGTGGTAACGCTGTTTTTAGCTGGCCACGAAACTACTGCCAATACCTTAACCTGGTGTAGCTACTTGCTGAGCCAAGCTCCAGAGGTGCGCCAACGCCTGCAAGCCGAAGTTGATGAGGTATTACAAGGTCGCCCAGTGACCTTGCAAGATTTGCAAAAATTGCCCTATACTGAAATGGTGATCAAAGAAACCTTACGCATGTATCCGCCTGCTTATGCCTTGAGTGCGCGAGTGCCAACTGAAAATATTACCGTGCTTGGCCAAACGATCACCCCTCGCCAAGCAGCCATGGTTTCACCCTATGCCATGCATCATAATCCGCGCTATTGGCCTGAACCAGAGCGCTTCGATCCTGAGCGATTTAGCTCGGATCAAGAACGCGCCCGCCATAAATATGCCTATATTCCCTTTGGGGCTGGCTCACGGGTGTGCATTGGCAACGTTTTTGCCATGATGGAAGCCCAATTATTGCTGGCGACAATTATGCAGCATTACGATTTCACACTTGATCCAACCCAGCGGGTCGAGTACGATCCTCAAATTACCCTAGGCGTGAAACATGGCTTGCGAGTACGTTTGGCTCAACGTCAGCCAGTTGAGCAAAGCCTTGAATTTGCAAAAAGCTGAGAGCTATGGTAGTATACGCGGGCGCGTGGGCAGTTAGCTCAGTTGGTTAGAGCGCCACGTTGACATCGTGGAGGTCACTGGTTCGAGTCCAGTACCGCCCACCACTCGCAAATCGCCCTCCACGAGGGCGATTTTTTGTTTGTGTAGGTTTTTGCGGTGGTTTAGCCCTTTGAGAGTAGCAACAATCTAGCAAGGAGTTCTGGCATGAGTTTGAAGATTGACCCACGCGATTGGGCAACAGTTCAGCCCTACTACGATTCACTTGCAGCCGAGGAGCTTACGGCTGCCAATGCAACTGCTTGGTTAGGCCGTTGGAGTGAGTTGGAAGCCCATCTACAAGAATTTGGCTTCAAGGCCTATCGGGCGATGACCGAAAATACCCAAGATCAGGCTGCCGAAGAGCTGTACCTCTACACGATTGAGGAGTTAACCCCTAAATCTAAAGTTGCCGCCCAAATTCTCAAAGAAAAAATCTTGGCACTTGATCCAGCGTTGTTGCCAGTCGAAATGCAAGAAATGCTGCGGCGGTTTCATGCTGAAGCCAATTTGTTCCGTGAAGCAAATGTGGCGCTGCTGACCGAAGTTGATCGCTTGAGCGCCGAATTTAGCAAGTTGATGGGCGCAATGAGCGTTGAGTGGCAAGGCGAAACCCTGACCATGCAAGCAGTGGTCAAGCTATTTAGCGACCCTGATCGTAGTATTCGCGAAGCTGCGTTTAATGCCTACTACAGCCGCTTCTTACACGATCGCGCTGCCTTCAACGAGATTTATCTCAAGCAACTTAAGCTGCGCCGCCAAATTGCCACCAACGCCAACAAAGCCAGCTACTTGGATTACGTGTGGGATTTGTATGGCCGCTTCGATTACACGCCCGCCGATTGCCGTACTTTCCACGATGCAATCGAGCATGAAGTTGTGCCCTTGGTTGAAAAATGGTTGACCGTGCGCCAGCAGGAATTAGGCGTTGATAGCTTGCGGCCTTGGGATATGATGGTCGATTCACAATCGCGCCCCGCCTTAACTCCCTTCCAGCATGCCGATGAGCTGGAAAGCGTCTGCCAAACGATCTTCGATCGAGTTGATCCTGAGTTGGGAGCGCAATACACCCGCATGCGTGACGGCTGGCTCGATTTGGCATCGCGGCCTGGTAAAGCGCCTGGCGGCTATTGCGGCGGTATGTTTGTTTCCAAAGTGCCCTACATTTTCATGAATGCGGTTGGCACTCATGATGATGTCCAAACGATGTTGCACGAAGGTGGCCATGCATTCCACTTTATGGAATCATCAGCAACCAACGGCCTAATTTGGAATTACGATGGGCCAACTGAATTCTGCGAAGTGGCTTCGATGGCTATGGAATTGTTGGCAGCACCCTATTTGTCCAAGGATCAAGGTGGCTTCTACAGCGAAACCGATGCTCGGCGCGCTCGCGCTGAGCATCTTTGGAGCATGCTCAACTTCTTGCCATATATGGCAACCGTCGATGCCTTCCAACACTGGGTCTATATCGAAGCGCCCGAAGATGTAACTGCCGAGCAGCTTGATGCTGTTTGGAAAGATCTCTATCAGCGCTTTATGAGCGTCGTTGATTGGAGTGGCTTGGAGGATGTGCATACTACAGGTTGGCATCGCAAGCAGCATATTTTTGAAGCACCGCTGTATTATGTTGAATATGGCTTGGCCCAATTGGGTGCACAACAAGTTTGGCGCAATGCGATGAATGATCAAGCCCAAGCGGTGGCTCAATATCGTTCAGCTTTGGCCTTGGGTAATACCAAACCCCTGAGCCAATTGTTTGCTGCGGCTGGGGCAAAATTTGCCTTTGATCGTGAAACCGTGGGCGAATTGGCCCGCTTGGTTGATCAACATCTGACAGCGCTCCACGATTAATTGGATTGATTACTGCTCCCCTGCACATGATTGGTTTCTGTGCAGGGGGTTTTTATTTAAGAGGAATTTAGTTTTGTATCCACGAAGCGCACGAAGGGCACGAAGGGAGGCTTGTTCTCGGGCATTGGCTGGTACTTCAGACATCCAAATAATTAACCCTTAGCGTTCTTCGCGCTCTTCGTGGTTAAATTAAAAACTAGTCGCTCAGCTTATCGTAGGTATAATTACGCATTATCAAACTGATTGATCAAACGATGAGGCCTATATGAATCAGAAACCTGAAGGCTGTTTATGGTGTGAGTATCGTGGGCCAGTTTTGGCTGGCGAAATTATTACGGTGGTCAATCCGCAAGTGACCTTGCAGCATGAGCTACGGCGTTGCCCGACCTGTCGTGAGGCAATGGTGGATATTCGCTGGCCCGACCGAATTGTGCGGCGCAAGGTACGTGAATCGCCGCGTCGGTTTCGGCGCTCGCTGTGGGTGGTGATTTATCCGGTCGAATGTGCCTGGTGTGGCAGCCATAACACTGATGCCTATGAAGTCAATGCGACAGTTTCCAATCCGGTGAGTACGCGTTTCAAATATGATATTTATCGTTGTTTAGATTGCCAACGGCCAAATGCCATTTCCTATTTGGGGGAAGTCTATGTGCATCGTGCCGATCAAGACAAAGAATTCTTTTCGTTGTGGCATTTAGACCCCGAATCTGAGCAAAGCGAGCCAAGCGCATAGCTGAAAAAACAGCCAAATTAGCCAAAAACTGGCATGGTCGAATTGCGAAATAGCCCTTTATAAAGGCAAAAAATCGCTGTACTATGCGTTTGACGCTCCTTTGTGCAATGTGTTACAATACCGAGTGACCCCGCCTCAGCGTCTGTGCGCGGTATTTTTTTGACATTGCCACGATATCCAAACGACAACCAAGGCGGCTAGGAGAACCTAATAATGGCTGAAAACCCGAAACAATCTGGAGGGCGGCGGATCGTCTCGCAGGCCGAAGCAGAGGCAGTGACTGCTAAAGCAGGTGTTAGCTCTGTGACCCGTACCAAAGTTGGCAAGCCGGTTGGCGAGCGGCTAGGGCTCAATCGGCGCGAATTTATGGCTTATGCGACGGCTGGCTCATTGGCAGTGTTAACTGCGCTTGGGCTGGGCACAATGATTTCGCCCAACAAAGACGACGAATTAGTTCAAGCATTAACTGGTGGCGGCGGGTGGATTCCAGGTGGATTTGCCTACCCACGGATTAAAAAAGGCCAGTTTGGCGGTAAATTTACCCTGGCTCGTAGCGGCGAAAGCTACTCGCTCGAAGAAGCCCCAGAATTAAACTCTACTGGTAAATTTTTCATTGTTAAGGTCGATAAAGCCAAAGGTGAAACTGAAAACGGGATCGTCGCAACCAACGATAATAACGTTGGGGTCGAGACCAGTGATGGTGGCTATTTGATTGCAATCTATCAAGTATGTACCCACTTAGGCTGTTTGATTCCTTTCCAAACATCACAAAATCGCTTTATCTGCCCATGTCATGGCTCGACGTTTGAACGTAACAGTCATTTCGTGCTTGGTCCTGCGCCGCGAAACCTTGATCAGTTTCCGATTACTATCGAAGATGGCGCATTGGTTGTAGACACTGGGAAAAAGAAGACGGGTCTAACTCACGGCTAGTTTGCCCAGTCACGAAGGAGTTTCCGTATGGCTGTATCGCCTGAAAGCAAGCGCAAGGGCTTCGGTGGCTGGCTAACCGAGGTTAGCCGCTCGTTCTTCCCTTCAATGGGGGCACGAGAGTGGCGCGAAACGCTCCGTGGTGAGCCAGCACCACGCCCAAACCCACGGATGCGGGTGCACTCAAATAGTTTTTGGTATCACATTCGCCCACGTTCGTTATCTGAAGAAGCCACCGCATGGTACTACACCATGGGGCTTGGCTGGATGTCGTTTTTCTTCTTTGTGCTTGAGGCGATTACTGGTCTCGTTTTGATGATCTATTACTCGCCATCGCCCAACGAAGCTTACGCCACCATGACCCAGATTATGAACGATGTGCCGCTCGGCGGCCTGATGCGGAATGTTCACCGCTTAGGGGCGCACTTTATGGTTGCAGTGGTGATTTTACACATGCTGCGAACCTACTTTACGGCCTCGTATAAAGCTCCGCGCCAGTTTATCTGGTTTACGGGGATGATCCTGCTCTTTATGACGCTATTGTTGTCGTTCTCTGGCTATCTCTTGCCATGGGACCAATTGGCGTTCTGGGCGGTGACGATTGGTTCGTCGATGGCCGATGCTGCACCTGGAGTCGGGCCGGCAATTGGCCGCTTGCTCCGTGGTGGCGCTGAAATTGGCGCGGGCGCACTCTTGCGCTTCTACTTGCTTCACATCTTTATGTTGCCAATGCTGACGATTATTTTCATCAGTATTCACTATTATGCAGTGCGCAAGCAAGAAATCTCGCCAATTCACGAATTGTTTGAAAATAAAAAACCAACCAAGCGCAAAATCCCCTTCTTGCCTGATCAAGTGTTCTTTGAGTTGGCAGTGATTGTGGTGTTGACCTTTGCCTTTATCTTTATCAACAACTTCTTCTGGGATGCCAAGCTGGAAAATCACGCCAACGCTTTGGAAACCCCGCAACACACCCAAGCACCATGGTACTTCTTCTGGTTGCAAGGGATGTTGAAGCTTGGTGATAAGATCGTTTGGGGTTTGGGCATCGCTGGGATCATTTTCGGCGCATTGTTCCTCTTGCCATACATCGACCGCAACCCTTCACGCCGCTTCAAAGATCGCAAATTTGCGGTTGCTGGCGGAATCGTTTCGTTGATCGTCTTTATTGTGGTTTCGTATGGTGGTTTGCCCGCCTTCGGGATTCAAAAAGTTGGTTCGAACGAATTGGCCGTGTCATATGTGCCAGTTGAAGGCGAAGGTCGCGTGATGGAAGTGCCATTCGACCAAGTGCCTCAAGAAAAATTTGTCTATAAAGTCTATTACGATGCAGCAGTTGGTGACTTCAAAGAAGGTGAGTTTGGGGTAGCCGAAGGGCCATTGCCAGAAGCACTCTCGCCTGTCTTCAAAGAAATGTTGCTCGAACTCAAGCACGATGTGCAAAAATGGGCTGAATATGACGTGTTGTTTGTTCGCCCAACGGTAACCTTGACGATTGAGCCATGGCTCTATCAACAAAAAACCGATGCTGCCGAATTTTCAACAGCAGTCGATGGGCTTCTGCAAAAACGTGTAACCTTGGATATGGAATGGACGACGGCGGGCTATGATGCCGAAGGTAATTTGGTAGAAACCCCTGAAAAGAGCCGTTATACCCAATATAAGTTCCTGAACCGCAATGGGGTTGTTCACGTTGGCGATACAGAACCACGAAACTAAGTTTTTTATCCACGGCCTAAGTTTGTGCTTGGGCCGTGTCGAATAAGGAAACACGTCCTATGACGAAAAACATTGCAGTTTCGCTGCTGTTTACCCTCGCAACAGTTGCTTTGCTTGGCTTTATCTGGTTTGGCCAAACCAACGATCGGTTGGCAGCCACCAATTTGCGCCAAGATGCTTTGCAATTGGAGTTCGGGCAGCGTAACTACGAACAATATTGTGCCACCTGCCACGGCTTGGCTGGCGAAGGCCAAGGCCCAGGCAATAGAGGTGCCTCAACTCTGTCCGATTTGCAAGGGCGCTTAGGCCCAGGCACCGAAGCTTTTACTCGCGAAAACGGCATTCAGAAAAAATACGGGTCGTTACGCAACTATGTTGAAGCAATTATTTCCTATGGCAAAACTGGCACAGCCATGCCCGCATGGAAATTGCAAGGCATGCGCGATGACCAAATCAAGGCGATCGCCGCATATGTGATGTCGATGCAAGGTGGTGCTATAACCCCAGCAGCCCTTGAGTCGGCTAAATCATGGTCGGCTACAACTGAAGCTGGTTTGCCACCAACCGCTACTCCCAATGAACCACCGTTGGATGATCCATTGGCGGAAGCTGGTAAGCAAACCTTCAATACCTACTGTATTAGCTGCCATAGCAAAACCGATGCAAGCGGGGCTGGCCCTGGCTTAGCTGGCTTGTTCGGCGAAAGCGGCACCAAGGCCTTTGGTACAACTCTACCCAACGGCAATCCAGTCGATGACGCAAACGTCTTAGATTGGATCAAAAATGGTGGTGGTGGCCCAGGCGTTGGCCCAGATCCCCAAGATGGCGCTTCGTATGGTGCTATGCCACCACAAGGCCAAATCCTAAGTGATGATAAGATTCTCGAAGTCATCGCCTACTTGAAGACATTGACTCGTTAAAGCATGAGCTGGCGATGGCATGCTGTCGCCAGCCTAAAAGCCTTCTAAGGAGGCCATTCAGTGAAAAAATGGTTGAATAACATAGGCGTGAGCATGCTTGATCTGGTCATCTTCGTGCCATTTGCCTTGATCTACACCATCTTTGGAGCAATCTGGACGACTAGCAGTGGCCCGTATATGGCTGGCGATCTTGCCACCGGATTGCAAATTAAAAAAGATATTATGTACTACTTGCTTTGGGCTTGCTCAATCGGTTATGCCGTATTGGCCAATACCATCGCCTTGTGGGGCAAGGCTGCTCGTGGTGGCTTGATCGCCTTTGTGGTTACCATAGGTGTGATGGTAGCGGTGTTCTTTGGCTTGACCTTTGGCACCCAAGCACTTGCTGCTACCATTCCGGCATCAACCAAAGTGGTCAGCATTGCGATTGGCGATATTTTGGTGCTGTTGCCCATCGTGACTGCCACAATCTTCTTCTTTATCGCTTGGATTGTGACTGGATTTAGCAATCACTTGCGCGGTCAACCTGTGGCTCAAGGCTTTGTGCGCTTGGGCGTAGCCTTGATGGTTATTCCGGTTATCCAGTTCTTCGTGATTGTGTTCTTGCCACGCTGGGACGACGAAGTACGTGGGGTTGTGTTTGTGCATGCCATGAGCTTGGGCTTGCTCTGGGGGTTGTTCCTCGGCGGCGGGCTTGGCTCGAATTTGCGCAAGCGCAGCGAAACTCCAGCAACTGCCTAAATTGGTTTATTGTTAAAATACCTACTATTTCGGATTAGTAATTAATCTAGTGAAATAGTAGGTATTTTTGTTTTAATAAAAACTAAGTATGGAGTAAATTATGATTAGGAATAATATTGTATCAAATATTATAAAATATATTTATTAGATTTTAAATAATAGACTCTCATCTACCATTAATTAGTATTACATTGACAAGCTAATTCAATATAATTAGAATAAGCAAGTCTGAGATAAGTTGAGTAGGAAGGATTTTATATGTGAAGAATATTGCTTTGTGCATTACTCATCGGTGCAAGCCTCTTTCATCAAGCAACTACACCTCAATCTGCGAGCGCTGCTACCCCTAATTGTCAAGGAACATCAATCCGTCCAGGTTTAATTACCTCTACAAATAGAGTTCAAGGTATTACTAAAGTTGAATGCCAAGGAAACGTTTCAAAAATTGAAGTTTATGGTTATATATCATATGGATCAAATCATGTTCACAAAACAAAAATTTGTTACAATACAAACTTTTGTTACGTCGAAGTGCAAGTTCCACGTATAGTAGGTACAACATATGGAACTGGTGGAATGGGCACTGTTACTGGTTATGATGGTCTGATCTGGACTTCTAGCTGGTCTGGTCCAAGCGGCAGCTTCTAAACGCTAATTTGTTGTGAGTTTTAATCATACTTATCTCAGATATAGTCCATGGAGATCAACTCTCCATGGGCTTTTTTCTAATTCAAGTATCCAAATATTGATTGAATCTAAATTTGGGCTTGCATCTTGGTAGGGCAATAATGCATAATATGCAATATCATGCATAGAGTTAGCAATGGAGTGGCTATGCCAGAGATTGATTACACGCGCTATTATCGTTTCGCTGAGTTGGTGGAAGCGCTAGAAGGCTTTGCCGCCGAATATCCCGATTTGATCAGTTTGCAATCGATCGGTAAAAGTTATGAAGGCCGTGATTTGTGGTTAGCGACGGTTACCAATGCTGCAACTGGTGGGCCACGCGAAAAGCCCGGCTTTTGGGTTGATGCCAATATTCATGCCAGCGAAGTAACTGGCGCAATGGCTGGCTTGCATTTGATCGATACGCTGCTCAAGGGTTATGACAACGATCCTGAATGCACCCGTTTGCTTGATCGCACAACCTTCTACATTTTGCCACGCTTCAACCCCGATGGCGCTGAACGGGCCTTAACCACGCCCTATGTGGTGCGGTCGAGCGTGCGGCCTTATCCCTATGCTGAACGCATTGATGGCTTGTATCAAGAAGATATCAACGCCGATGGGATTATTTTGCAGATGCGCTTGGTCGATCCCAACGGCGATTGGCGGGTTTCCGAGCATGATCCACGGGTGATGGTCAAACGCAAGCCCCATGAAATTGGCGGCACCTACTATCGAATTTTGCCCGAAGGCTTGATTCAAAATTACGATGGGGTCAATATCAAGCTGAGCCGCGCCGTCGAAGGCTTAGATATCAACCGCAACTTTCCGGTCGATTGGCGGCCCGAAGCCGAACAATATGGTGCTGGCCCCTACCCAACCTCTGAGCCAGAAATCCGTGCTGTGGTGCAATTTATCGTCGATCACCCCGAAATTCATAGTGGCCTGACCTATCACACCTATTCGGGCGTGCTGCTACGACCATATGGCGACCGCGCCGATGATCAGATGAATTTGCATGATCTCGATGTGTTTAAGGCTTTGGGTAAGCATGGAACCGAGTTAACTGGCTGGCCCAGCGTTTCGGTCTACCACGATTTCCGTTACCACCCCAAAGATGTGATTACTGGGGTGTTTGATGATTGGGTCTACGATCACTTGGGCATGTTCGCTTGGACAGTCGAATTTTGGGATTTAGTTGGTTCAGCGGGAATTAAAGATCGCAAATTTATCGAGTGGTTCAAAGAACATCCCGAAGAAGATGATCTTAAAATTATGCAATGGGTCGATCAGCATGGCGAAGGTTTGTGCTTCTACGATTGGACAGCCTTCGAACATCCTCAGCTTGGCCCAGTTGAAATTGGCGGCTGGCATCCCATGTACGCCTTCCGTAACCCGCCGCCAGCCAAATTGCTCGAAACAATTGCGCCTGTGACCCAATTTGCCCTAGCCCATGCCGCGATTGCCCCATTCACCACAATTAGCAGCTTTGAACTTGAAAGCTTGGGCGATAATGTTTATCGGCTGCAAGCAGTGGTGCAGAATGAGGGTTATTTGCCAAGCTATGGCTCGCAAAAAGGCCGCGAACGTAAAGCTACCTTGCCACTCGAAGCCTTGCTCAACTTGCCTGAAGGTGCAAGCCTCAAGCTTGGTCAAGCCAAAACGACGATTGGCGATCTTGAAGGTCGTTCAGGGCGAGTTTCGTTCTTTGGCTTTAGCAATGGCTCAACCACTGATCGTACCAAAGTTGAGTGGGTGGTGCATGTGCCGAATCCTGGTGTGATTGAATTGACCATCCAAGGTGGCCGCGGTGGGATTGCCCGCGCCAAACTAGAAATCTAAAATTGTAATGGCCCATGGTGCATTGGTTGTGCCATGGGCCATTGGTTGTGCCAAATGAATTTGGACTAGACGCTGGTTAACTCGAAAATTTCCTTGCCAGCTTCGTGAATTGGAAATGGATACTTGCCACTGAAACATGCCCCACAGAAGCCATTAGGATCGCGGCGGGTTGCTCGCAGTAGCCCTTCCATCGAAAGGTACGCCAACGAATCAGCCCCGATCGTTTCGCAAATCTCGGCCTCAGTTTTGTTGAAGGCAATTAGTTCGGGCTGAGTAGCCATATCAACGCCCATAAAACATGGGTGACGAATTGGTGGTGCAGACACCCGCATATGCACTTCGGTAGCCCCTGCTTTGCGCAAAAGCTTGATAATTGGTCCGCTGGTTGTGCCGCGTACAATCGTGTCATCAATTAAAATCACCCGCTTGCCATTGAGCACATTTGGCAATGGATTGAGCTTGAGCGCAACGCCTTGCTGACGCAAACGTTGATCGGGCTGAATAAAGGTGCGGCCAATATAACGATTTTTGATCAAGCCATCGCCATAGGGAACACCGCTAGCCTGCGAAAAGCCCAAGGCTGCTGGCAAGGCCGAATCGGGCACACCGATTACTAAATCGGCATCAGCTGGAGCTTCACGCGCCAACTCATGGCCTAAGCGCATGCGCACTTCATGGATTAATTGACCTTGCAGATAGCTATCGGGGCGCGAGAAGTAAATATATTCAAATAAACAAAAGGCTTGTTGCTGCGCAGGGTGTTTGGCAATCGTGCGTGGGCCATCACGATCGATCTGCACCACCTCGCCAGGATCAATCTCGCGGATAAATTCAGCGCCAATTGTATCAAAGGCGCATGATTCCGAGGCCACGACCCAGCCGGCATCGCCAAAACGCCCAAGGCATAATGGCCGCAAACCCCAAGGGTCGCGCACGGCGTAGAGCGCATCGCGGGTCAAGACTGTCAGACAATAAGCACCTTCGACACAATTGGTAAAGGCATCGATGCGCTGTGACCAAGTATTCCCCTCAAGGCCAGCGAGCAGCATCGTTGCTACTTCACTATCAGAAGATGTCATTAAACCGACACCACGTTCCATCAATTGACGGCGCAGCGAGGCAGCATTGGTCAGGTTGCCGTTGTGGCCAACTGCCAGTGGGCCAAGCAACGTGTGCATTGTAAATGGTTGGGCATTGATTACTTGTGATGAACCAGTGGTTGAATAGCGGGTATGGCCAATCGCAATATGACCTTTGAGATGGCGCAACGAACGCTCATCGAAAATCTGCGATACCAAGCCCATTTCTTTGTGAGTATTGATGGTCTTGCCATCGGAAACCGCAATCCCTGCGCTTTCCTGACCACGGTGCTGCAAAGCGTATAAACTGAAAAATGTGATGCGTGCTACATCTTCGCTGGGAGCGTAAATCCCAAAAACGCCGCATTCCTCGTGGGGCGAATCACTGAACATGGTTAGCCCTTCCTTGATTCCAAGCTACGGTTGTCGCCGCGTCGTGCGACGGATCGTATAATCATTATACAACTGTTCGGTAGTATTCCCCGCATCGTTTACAATTGGCCTATTGCTTGAAATTCTGAGGACATAGGATGCGCTATCTCTATTGCCATGGCTTCGCTTCTGGGCCTAGTTCGCAAAAGGCACGCTGGTTTGCCCAACAATTTGCGGCCCAAGGCCACGAATTAATCATCCCCGATTTGAACCGACCATCGTTTAAACGCTTAACTATCAGTGCTCAAATTACCTATTTGCAACAACTAATTAGCATGTCGGATGAGCCTTGGTATTTGCTTGGTTCGAGTTTGGGTGGCTTAGTGGCCTTGCATGCTGCCGCAACTATTCCGCAAATCGAACGCTTGGTTTTATTGGCTCCGGCGCTCTATTTCGCCCAAAATCGGCGCTTGATGCTAGGCGAGGCAACGATCAACCAATGGCAAACTGCGGGCTGGCTAGAATTTTATAATTATCGTGATAACGCGCTACGAGCGGTTCATTATGGCTTAATTGAAGATGCTGAGGCCTACAATAGCGATAATTTCTCGCGTAACATGCCAATTTTGATTGTGCATGGCACTGAAGATGAGAGCGTGAGCCACACCCAAAGCCAGCGGTTTGCTCAGCCGCGTGAGTATGTTCGCTTGCATACGCCCAGTTGGGATCACGGAATGCTTGGGCATGTGGCTGAGTTGTGGGCTTTGATCGAACAGCATCTTGGGTGAAGAATGAGGAGCGGCATTTAACCACGAAGAACATGCAGGTTTGAGGATTCAGAATCGAGTTTTTAACGCAGAGGCACAGAGAATATGAGATGCTAGACTGTAGACATAGCAGAAAAATTAAATAAATCTGTGCTAATCTGTGGCTAAAAACCTGCAATTAGGGGATTACTTTCATCCCTCATCCTTTATAATTTTCCGGCGTTGGCGGGCGGCCTCGAACAATAGCACGCTGCCTGCAACCGCAGCATTCAACGATTCGAGTGAGCCAAGCATAGGGATGGTGAGGGTGCTGGCATAGCTGAGAGTAGTAGCTGAAACGCCGTTAGCTTCATTACCAATAATCAACACGGTTGGTTGGGTCAAATCAGCCTGATCATAGGCCAAGGTTGAATCCTGCACCGCCGCGAAGCGTTGTTGGCAGTGCTCAATCATGGGTAATGCGGCCTCCCACTGCAAGCCATCGACGATTGGTAGCCGAAAATGCACGCCCATGCCTGAACGCACAACTTTGGGACTCCACACATCGGCAGTGCCCTGCAAACATAACACTTGTCCAACGCCAGCAGCTTCGGCTGAGCGTAACAATGTGCCAACATTGCCAGGATCTTGCACGCCATCGAGCATCAAGATTAATGAGGCTGATTGGCTGATGAATTGAGGCATTGGTACAACCGCGATGATGCCTTGGGGGGTTTCAACATCGCTGAGGCCAGCCAAAATTGCTGGGGTTGTTGCAAAAGCATTGGGCAATTGAGTAATTTGATCGAGCAATTGTTGGCCGCGTTCAGTGCTAGCCAACTGCTCAGGCACATAAAGCAACAAACTTGGTTGGGCGAAATTGAGCGCATCGCCAACCAAACGCACCCCTTCAACAACAAACCTGCGCTCGCTGTGACGATCCTTGCGGGAACGCAACAACGAACGCAGGTATTTAACGTGATGATTAGCAGTGCTGGTAATGAGGTCGATCAACGCAGCACCGTGCCTTGAACTAGGCCAACGCTTGCTTGGCTTGAGCGACAATTGCCGTGAAAGCGGCAGCATCGCGTACAGCCAAGTCGGCCAATTGGCGGCGATCGATCACGATCCCAGCCTTGTTCAAGCCATTGATCAAATTGCTATAGCTTACGCCGTTCAAGCGAGCAGCAGCGTTGATCCGCACGATCCACAAGCGGCGGAAATCGCGTTTGCGGTTGCGGCGGTCGCGGAAAGCGTATGAAAGCGCCTTCATTACTGCTTCGTGAGCGGTCTTATAGTTGTGGGAACGACTGCCACGGAAACCCTTGGCTTGCTTCAAAAGCTTCTTGTGACGCTTGTGCGTCATAATGCCACGTTTGATACGTGCCATCGAGATACCTCCAGAAAGAGTAGATACAAAATGCTGGTGAGACGGTACAGGAGCATTGCAAAGCTTATAACCCTGATCCCGCTACCAACCAGCACCAATTTTCCGACGGGCGAACTACTTCAGGCCGTAAGGCAATGAGCGTTGCAGACGCTTCACGTCTGATGGGCTCACTGGGAACATCTTATCGAGAGCCTGCTTGACACGGGTTGATTTGCGGCGGCGGAAGTGGCTTTTGCCACCCTTGGTGCGCATAATCTTACCGGTGCCAGTGATTTTAAAGCGGCGTTTAGCCTGCTTGTTGGTTTTCATCTTCGGCATCGAAATCAATATCTCCTAATGATGATAATGGTGGAGCCGGTTTATCGCTACGTTTCGCAGGCTGCGTTTTGCTTGGTGATGGGGCCATGATCAACGAATAGGCCCGACCTTCGAGCGTGGGTTTTTGCTCAAGCACCCCGTGATCGCGTAAATCCTCGGCAATTTGCTCAAGCATTTCGCGGCCAATTTCAGGGTGAGTGATTTCGCGCCCACGGAAACGTACCGAGAACTTCACTTTGTGCCCTTCTTCGAGGAAACGGCGAGCATTGTTCACCTTTACCTGCAAGTCATGGGTGTCGGTGCGCGGCTGCATGCGAATCTCTTTCAGTTCGACCTGTTTTTGATTCTTGCGGGCTTCGCGTTCTTTCTTGGTTTGCTCGTAGCGGTACTTGCCGTAATCCATAAGGCGGCAAACCGGCGGGCTAGCATTCGGGGCAACCTCAACTAAGTCGAGATCGCGGTCATGTGCCATGTCGAGCGCATCACGGGTGGTGATGATCCCAACTTGGGTCCCGTTTTCGTCGATCAGACGCACTTCACGCACGCGAATCCGATTATTGATTCGTAGCTTGTCTCTGATAGGAGGCTCCTTCCAAAAAAGGACATCAAAACACAACAAAGCCCTAAACGCGACCTCATCAGCGTTAGGGTGTTGGCTTGCCAACTATAGCATAATCTGGGCGATAAGTCAAAGCTTTTTAGGCTATTTAATCAAATTTTTAATTAAATAACACAAATGTTTGACAAGCATGTGCTATACTAGGATGGTATTTGCGCTTGATGTTGTTTGGAGGGGCATGTGGTTGTTCAATTTAGTTTGCCATTACCACCATCAATCAACAGCCAATATGTGTCAGTTGGCAATCGCCGTGTGCTCAGTCGCGAAGCTCAAGTCTTCAAACGTCAAGTCAAACGCCATCTGGCTATGTTGCAACAACGCGATACGATCTCCGAGCAATTCCTCGCGCTAGCCCATCAAGGCTATATTGCGCTGTTCCTCGATTTTTATTTTGAAACGCCGCTGCGTCGCGATCTTGATGGCGGCCTCAAAATTACCCAAGATAGTATTTGTACCAGCCTTGGGATCAATGACAATCGGGTTGTTGATATTCATTTGGTCAAACGGATTGACCCGTTGCATCCGCGCTTAGAAGTTGAGTTAGAAGCGCTCAGCGATTGGCAATTTGAACATGATCGCCAAGTATTAATTAAATAAGCTAAAACCAAAACCCCGCTCGTTTGAGCGGGGTTTTTTTGTTTGGTTGAGATGGTGGGTTAGATCCGCGTCATTTCGCGGCGAACCCGGACAACGTGAACCACCATCGTCAGGGCAAAGAGCACAAAGCCTGCTGATGGAATGCCCATGTTGGTAGCTGGGTTGATTGTTCCAACATCGGTTGCTCCAGTACCATCGCCACTACCTTGGCCGCCACCAATGCCCGTATTTGGCGTGACGGTGGCTGGGTTGGCAGTTGCAGCACCGCCGCCAACATTACCCTTAGGAACCGCTGTGGCGCTGACTGCTGGCGCTTCGCCAACCACCAACACACTCGAAATATTCGAGTAGATTGGCTGAGCTAAGCCAGTGAAGTTCAACTGGGCTTGGTTGACGATCCGGGTCTGGGCAGCCACTCCATCTTTGATCTTGACTGGAATCATGATCGTTAAGGTTTGGCCTGCTGGCAAGACACCGACCCGCACGATAATTTGGTTGCCTTGTTGTTCAACCCGCGCATTTTGGTCGCTGACCTTGATTGGGCCATTGGTTTCCAAGTTGCTTGGCAATTGATCAACGACCACCACATCACGCATCGTACCAGCATTCAACGAATTGGTTGGGCTGATGATCGTGATTGTGTAAATCAAACTTTCGCCTGCAAAGCGGCTGCCCCAATCACTCTTCTTTTGGAACTGCAAGCCAGTCACGATTGGATCAGTGACGAAGCCAGCTGGATTGGTTGGCGTTGCCGTAGCTGGAGCAGGTGCATTGGTTGGTGGGTTACTAGCTGGTGCATTGGTGGCCGAAGGCACTGGTGCACCAGGCCGTGGCGTAGCACTTGGATTTGAACCACCGCCTGGGCGTTGAGTTGCTGAAGGCACTGGTGCGCCTGGGCGTGGCGTGGCAGTTGGGTTGCTTGGTGGAACAACCGTGGCAACTGGCACATTGGTCGCAGGCACTGGCGTGATATCAGGCCGTGGCGTGTTGCTTGGCTGATTTGGTTGTGGCGTGTTGCTCGGCTGGTTTGGCCGAGGCGTGTTAGTTGGTTGGTTTGGCCGAGGCGTGTTGCTCGGCTGATTTGGCCGAGGCGTGTTGCTTGGGCCAGTTGTAACAGGCACGCTGGTTGACCCACCAGGTGTGTTAGTAATGATAATTGGTGTTACGGTTGAACCACCGCCTGGCGTATTGGTTACGATGATTGGGGTTACGGTTGAGTTGCCGCCTGGTGTAACAGTCGAACCACCACCAGGAGTTACGGTTGAACCACCGCCAGGTGTATTTGTCACAATAATTGGCGTAAAGCTTGGGCCAGCCGTGCCAATTGTGATTGTTGGCAAGGTATCTGGCACAATCACGGTATCACTTGCTTGCAATGTGCGATTGGCAGCCGAGGCACTGACCGTATTTACGATATTTGTGCCCAAGGCCACGCTAGCATTAACCTGAACCTGGATTGTAACCACGATTGGGTTGCCAGCGCTCACTGTGCCATTACAGTTGACAGTTGTGCCACCAACACAGGTAGCTGAACCAAGCTGTTGCACTGCGATAAAAGTTACTTGGCTGGGCAATGGATCACTAATCGTAACTGAGCGTGACGTTTGCCCATCACCATTATCTTGGAAACTCACCGTAATGATATAACTAAATATCTCTCCGGGCTGAAGCAGCGAACGGGAACTACTCTTGGCCACAGCAATCGGTTCATCGGCGGGCAAGGTGGTTTCAGTCGCTGTTGCAATATCAGTTGGGACGGTTGCAACTGGCGTACAACTTGCAATCACACACGGATCAACCGTTGGAGTATCTGGAGTCAGGGTGATTGAGCCAGTGATCGTGCCAGTTGGAGTTTCCTCAGGTGGAATCGTATCAGTTGGCGGAAGCACAATTGTTGGCGGCGTTGCACATGGATCTGGCGTTTGAGCCAAAGGTCGTTGCAAACGTGTGCTGCTTCCCATTCCGCCACGGGGTATAGTTGGGCTTACAACGCTGGTTGATGTAGGTGTAACAACCGTGGTTGATGTTGGGGCACTTGGCGTATCAGTCACGCTGGGCGTGTCAGTTGGTACGCCAGGGGTGTCAGTTACACTTGGCGTATCGGTCACACTTGGCGTGTCGGTTGGTGTACCAGGGGTGTCAGTCACACTTGGCGTGTCGGTCACACTTGGCGTATCGGTCACGCTGGGCGTATCGGTTGGTGTACCAGGAGTGCCCGGTGTAGGATAGGTTGTGGCAGTTTCGGTTGGTGTGCTGGTTGGCTCGAACGTTGGACACGGTGTGGCAAGCGGTGTTTCCGTTGGCACCGGGTAGGTCTGGGTTGCAGTTGCTGGCAGCGGTGTTATTGGCGTAGGAATTGATGTTGGCCGAGGCGTGGTTTGCGCCTGAGCATTAAATGGAAAAATAGCACTGCTAATCGCGGCTAACAATGGGGTTGCCATCATAATGATGCTAACAACCAGCGCTGTTAACTCCCAGATTGTCCAGCGAACTTTGCCTTTACCTCGTTCGCGGAGGGATGTCGGGCGTTGCCGACGAAAAAAAGATTTCATGCGAAACCCCTCGATCTATTGCCTCCGCAATTAAGAGGAGAGCGCTGCCTGATCAATCAGCCGAGCTTTGACCACCAACCGTTGGGTATCCCACGCAGTACATGTGATCATTGTAATAATTGCTTGCTCGGTCGGATACATAACTTCGACTTGGTTTGGCCAAACTTGTTGAATTGTTTGGACTTGATAATGATAACGGGTATCGGCAGTTTCGACGTAGATATCTTGACCAATCTGAAGTTCATTCAGGCGGGCGAAAACACTACCGCGAATACCTGCGTGCCCAGCAAAAACGCTATTGCCTTTGCCTGGTAAGGCCGTGCCATGATGATAACCCACTGCATAATCGGCAACTTCCCAAATACCATCGCGCAAAAATACTTCACGCACTGGACTATCAAGCTCCATTGTTGGCACGATAATCCGTTTGGGAATCAAGCTCATGGGATCAGGCGTTGGGGTTGGTGATGCTGTTGGCAAGATAAACGCCTGAGCAGGCACAAGATAATCGGGTGCTGCCGCACTGATAGCGGGAGCAATCACTGGTAATTGTTGGCCCAACACTCGATCCAGCTCAGCGGCACTGGCTCCTGGTGCGAGTGACTCCCAAACCACTGATGGAGCAGCCGGATTGTTACGGGCATACCACCAATCTCGTCCGTAGATGTTGACCACCCAATAACCAAAAAAGATGATTACCCCAACAATCAACAAACGTTCCGAGCGCACTAAAATAGCGTCAAGCACCCCACGGAAACGATAACCCTGAAGTGCAGTTTTCCGCTCTTCTTTGAGCGAACGGAGTTGGGCTGGCCGATGCAATGACGAACGCACTGGTGGTGGTGCTGCCAGCAATTCTTGAAGCAAGCCCAAATCGTCGTGTGTCGAATCGATGGTTGGCGGTTGTACCACTACAAACTCGTACTCTATATGCTTCAATCATCCCTAGAATGGCGCAAATTATATAGCTCTCTTTACAATTGCGCAATAGGACTAAAAGGCTACATATCGCATTAAAGCGTTCTTTTGCTTGCTTATTGTAAAGCAAATTCTTAATAATCTGCGATGGCTAATGGTAGGTAAAGCTGCGGCGCAATCGCGGTTACGCTAATCGTCACGGTCGCACTGAGGGTTTGATTCAGGCTCAAATTGCGCACCTGATAGCGAAATGAATCAAGCCCATTATAAACGGGATCAGGCGTGTAGCGAACGCTGCGTTGATCAGCATCAAGCCAAACCTGACCATGCTGTGGTTGTTCAAGGGTAATAATTTGGCTAAAATTGACTTGATCATTCGCTAACGGGGTGAATCGATTGGCCTGCGAATATTGCAAAACTTCATAATAATCATTCATGGGTTGCCAGCTATTGAGCGTTGGTAAGGGCAACCGCAGCGCTGGATCGCCAAAAAAGGTGAAGGTGTCGAGCAAATCGGGCGAGATATTAGCGGCGGCTAAATCAAGTTTACCTTGAATTGTCGCTGGCCCAACCAAGCGCCAACCATCGTTAATAATCGAGTTTACAAATCCACGATTGAGGTAATCGTGGCCATGGGCGATGCCCAAACCACTAGCTGCCCACATACCAACTGCTCCATGTTCAGGCTGCAAAACCAGCATTTCGGCCAACGCTTCAAGGTCGTTTTGTTGATAATGCCCAGCATAGCAACTCAACGAGAGCATTAACGGCAAGGCGGTATTGCTCAAACTTGCTACCGATTGCGGGTTGAAAATCGTCGGATCTGCCCAAACATCGATGCCCGCATGGCCAACATAATTGACCAAAAATTGACCACTGTTGATCTGATTAACAATGTCTGCCCGAAAATTCGTCAGATTGGTATTCGCTGTGTAATAGAGCTGCTGATCATCAACTGTCGGTGGTAAAATCTCCACAACCTCATTCGAAAGCCACGGAAAATCGCCCGATACATCTGGATCATCGGCGATAAACAACAGCTTATTCAGCCAATCGGCATTGTTTGGCGTGGCTTCGTAGCTCAATATTTTCGTAACGACGTTTTCAACATCGTTCAGCGAACGGGCTGGAATGCGCCCCAAGAACAAATCAGGCAAATTATCGTTGCCAGCAACCGTCACATAGCGATTGTCGGCGGCTGTTTCGCGCAACCACGGGTCAACATCAGCCAAATAGGGCGGAATAAAATTGGTCACTGGTTGGCCAATAATATCAGCATAATCATGCGGATCAGCTGTGCCATCGCCGACCAACACCACAAAACTTGGCGCTGGTGCTTGCCAATTGTGATAGGCATACTTGATAAAATCGGCGATCGCCTGTTGATCAACCCGTCCATCGCCAAATTGATCGTAAATCTGTTGCACATCAATCAATAATGGTTTGAGACCTTGGCTGGCGCGTTGGGCAATCAATGGTTGTAGCGCATCACCCCAGCTCGTGGAGTTGGCTGGATTATAAGTAATCAGCAAATAATCGGCTTGCTGGCTGGTGCTGCTCAGATCGGGCTGGCTAAACCAAACGCTGCCCAAGGGTGTTTGGCGTTGGCTTTGCACAACATAACGCCGATTGCCACTCGCTTGCCAGCTTAATTGGCCTTGTTGCAAGTTCCAGCCAATCAAGCGGCGCGGGGTCAAGGGCATTTGCACATCGAAAAGCAGTGGATTTTCGCTGGTGATATTGCTGATGCTTTGGTTGGTTTGGCTGCTTGACCATTGCAATTGGCCTGCGACTGCCTGCGCTTGACGCTGGTAATCTAGCTCTACCCAATCCAGAAAACTAGTTTCGCGCTCGGTGCTAATTGGAGTAATTGTCAGTTGGTTGGTTGAGCTAAGCCAACCGCTTGGCAGATTAATCGTTGGCTCAAGCAATTGAAAACCAGTCATTGTGACGGTTGTAAGCAAACGATTATTTAGGCGAATTTCGGCCTGATGACGATTGCCAAGCTTGCCGCCATGCAAGCGCAACCGCAAGCGAGCTGGCTGATCGAAACGGGCGGCACTATCCAAATTCCAATTAATCTGCAAGGGCTGAGCGCTTTGGCCTGCACCTGGACTATACCAATATTGCCACCACCAACGGTTTGTGCCGCTGGCTGGAAAGGCGCTTAGATAGAGTTTTTGCTCTTCCAAGCGCAAAGTTTCGCTGTAGTAGCTCAGGCTAGGGTTGGCCGGATCAACTGCTTCGCTGAGCAACACATTGCCTGTTTGCAGCGCATTCCAGCGCACAATCACACTAGCTTGCAGGCTTTGATCGCGATTATATGGCGGTAGATAGAAAATCATGCCAGTCGCGGTGAGCAACCGTGGCAGTTGATTACGCCCTTGCCAAATTTGCAAATTGGCCGATTGATTGAGCCATTGGCTTGGCACGCCTGCCGCCTGCAAATCGCTCCAACGAATTTCGCTGATGCCGTGGCTGGCAAAACTAACCCGCACCCCATTGGTTAACGGCGTAGTTGTGACAAAGGCTGGGCGTAATGCTGGATTTTGCAGATCGCTAGGATTGAGCACTTGCTGACGCAGCAGTTCATTCCAAAATGGATCAGCTCGCAAACTGCGTTGCTCGGCACTTGCCACAAATTCCAAGTGTATTTCAATTGAGCTTGGTACAATTACCTGCTGTTTGCTTGGTTGCCATTGCGCCCCAAAAATGCTTAGCGGCACAAGTTGTTGCTCACGCACTTGGACGCTCTGACCAACGCTGGCCCATGTGGTGGGATATTGGGCTTGTTTGACAGCTGCACTTGGTGCGCTCAGCGCCACGGCCTTATTTGGTGCTAATGGGTCAACCTGCCAACCACTGCTAGGATTGAGGCTAAGTTGTTGATGATAGCTTTGCAGCTGTTGGGGATTAATCGATTTTAGCCTGAGTTGATAGCCTGTTGGCACAACCAGCCAATGAGTTGAACGCGGCAAGGCGGGCTGATCAGGCGTGGCATCATTTTGCCAACCATCAATGCTGATGCTATTGGTTTGCAATGTTGGTTTGGGTAATTGCACGTTGATATGCAGTTGCAGATCGTGGCGTTGTAGCGTGAGCGTTGCCGTGGTAATTTGGGCAACCACAGGCACAGGCTGCCGAATCAACATCAGCGACACAACCAAACAGCCAATTAACCAACGTTGTAGCATACTTACCTCAAATGCTGAATTAACCAACGCCGCGCATGACGTAACCACGCCACGACCCATTGATACCAACGCCAAACACTATTCACTCTCAATGATTTACTAGCAACTTGCCAACTAACAGCCTGTGCCACAATTACCGAGCCTTCGATCCAGCCATCGAAATAGGGGCAGGCATCGCCAGCAATCAAATAACGCTGATGTTTACGCCAAAGCAAGCGATGAATGACCACCCGTTGACCAACTTTGGTCAAAACCACGCTGCCTAGTGGAATACGCTTGGGCAAGCCAGCGATTGTTACTAAGGTTTGGTCAGGCAAGATGGGATGCATGCTGCGGCCCGCGACTTGCAGTTGTAATTGTCCACCAGCTTGCACCACCACTTGGGCCAAATCATAGGCTTCGGCGGCGCTCAGCACTCGTTCAGCCAAGTAGTTGGCGCACATAGCTAATTACCTCAGAATCTGGCACAAACGCCAAGTACCATTGGTCCAGCTTGCTGGTAGCATAATCGGCAAGCTGCAAGGCTTGATCAAGCGCGATGGGATTCCACAAGGGCAGAAATTGCTCAGGCAACCAATGACGCAAGGCCTGAGCGCTACTCAAACTGGTGACTTGGTTAATTGCGCCGTGGCTGAGGTAACAAATTGCCTGAACTGGAGCAGTTTGGGCGGCGATCAAGCCAGCGCTGCTATACCAAGGCGTGCCATAGGCCCAAAGCTGCTCATTTTGCCAACGCACAATCACCCGATCGTCGCTCAAAATGCAGGCTCCAGCGCTATGCCATAAGCGAGCTGAGGTCGATTTGCCCATGCCTGGCGGGCCAACCAAGAGCAATCCCTGTTCGCCATCGATCACGCCGCAAGCATGCAACAAGCCACCTTGATGGGCACTCAGCCATTCGATCAAGATTAATTGTAAAGCAGGATAATCGAACAGCACTTCGGCGGCGCTAATGCTGGAATCATGGCTTAACAACCACGTATCGGCAGCAGTTTGTTGCAGCATCCACAATGGCTCAGCATGAGTTGGCGGGTGACCAACAATGCTACGAACATGCTCAGATTGCCAGAGCGCCCAAACCTGATCGGCCTGAAAAAGCCGCTGACCAAGCGGATAGCGGTCAGCGGCAGCACGGCTAAGAATCGTGAGATCGGCGGTGGGGTTGGTGGTTTGAAATTGTTGATCGACCATTGCTGGCCAAGTTGGCAGATCAAGCGCCAGCCGACAACCGCCAATTGTAAGCATAACCATAGTGAAAATAACGCTTAGGTAAAACAGGGTGTAATTTTACAATTTGCCCCCGATGTAGCGCTGCTGGTTGTGCGACAAACCGCCAACACATCTTCTTTGATTCGCAAGCCAACCGTTTCAATCGTTGGTTTAACATAGGCTTTGCGTGGCTTGCGCTCGGGCTGGCTTGATGATTGTTGTGCCATGAGACATCCTCCCGGTACGAGGTTAGCGAACCTCTAGACAAATTGCATTATTGATCCAACGTTCGGCATTTTCGGCAAAAGCAGAAACTCGCGCCTTCGTACTATCACACACCCACTCAATTGGGCGATTTTCCAATGTATTGCGTTCTAAGGCCGACCAACCTGGACAATTGGTACAAACCAAGGACATTTCGCAGGAGTGGCAGGCAGTAGCTTCAGTGTTACGGGTTTCGCGCACATCGGCCAAGTAGCCATCCCAGACTTCCATAAAATTGGTTGCTCGCCAATCGACCGCCCGAGTACGGGTAATCATACACGGGCTGACCATGCCATAGGCATCGACATGGCCCGATTTATTGGCTGCACCACAGGTGAAGGTTTTTTCGCCACCCTTCATTTGGTAGCCCAAAAACCCGTTGCAGTAATCTTGCCATTCTTCAACCCGCTGTGGATCGAGTTTTTCAATTTCGATCAACTCTTCGGGGCTAAGCCGCAAGGTGGTGGGAAAACGGTCGCCATTCAAGCGTGGGTGAATCATGCCATCGTAGCGAAAATCCCAGCCATAGTGCTCGGCAACGGCCTTCATTGCCAAAAATTCGTGCGAATTGATGTTGAGCAAGACAGTTTTGAGCACCACATCAATCTCATATTCGGCCAATAGCGCCAAACCTTGCATACACTTGGCAAACGAGCCAGGCACGCGGGTTACAGTTTCGTAGGTTTCGGCGGTGGCTCCATATAAGGTTACTTCGACTAAATGGGGCTTGTATTGGCTCAAAAATTCGGCGCGTTGGCGGGTGATCATCGTTGCGTTGCTGTAGATCGAAATCACAAAGCCAAGGTTACGCGCGTAGAGATATAGTTCTTCAAAATCGCGCCGCACCATAATTTCGCCGCCAGTCAGCAGCAACCAGAGCGTGCCTGCTGCCGCCATTTCATCGAATAGCCGTTTGCATTCGTCGGTTGAAAGCTCACGTTGGCGTGCAGCCTGGTGATTAACCGGCAAGTTGATATAACAATGCTGACAATTTAAATTGCAGCGCTCGGTTAACTCAAACGACATCGAAACTGGAACGCGACCCAAAGCTGCTAATCGGACATTGAACGCCGCATCGTTGGTTTCAGCACATAATTCCATGCTTAGGCAACCTCCTGAATAACGGCGGCCTCAAGCATCGATTCCAACAGCGGAATCAGATCAGCTTGGGCGGCCCGAGGCTCAACATCGTATTCAGCACACACGAGGTCGATCAATTCGGCCAGACTTTGGGGTGTTGCCAAAGCTTGCCAAACCAGCGCGGCAGTCTCGTTAAGCGCAAAAATAGCATTGAGGGCAGCGGTGTTTGGTCGCACAGGAACCAACACCGTTTCACTCCCAATGCTACGGGTAACAATCGCCGGATCACGGACAAATCGTTGTGGAGCGTGCTCATTCATAAGTGTGTACTCAAACCACAAGGGTCAATTGCAATGATTTTCATCTTAGCATGAACTGATCTCCACGTCCAAGCCCTGTTTTATCCCTCGATTGTGGGAATTTTAGCTTAGATTTGGGGTGGTGCAAGGCGAGCTTGTACCGCGAACAAGCGTAATTCAGCTTTATTGCCTAAACCTAATTTGCTATAAATATTGCGCAAGTGAGTTTTAATCGTTTCTTCGCTCAGAATTAATTGTTGGGCAATATCGCTGTTGCGCCGCCCTTCGGCTGCCAAGAAAAAGACTTGGCGTTCGCGCTCGGTCAAAGCATTTAAGGCATCGTTGGTTTTGGTCGAGACGGTTGGCTGTGGGCCTTCCAACAGTTGGCGCACAACTTTTTGAGCAATCGGGCCAGCCAAAACCGTTTCGCCTTGAGCAACCGCGCTGATGTGGCTGATCAAGCGAGAGGGATCTTCAGTTTTGAGCACATAGCCAGCAGCCCCAGCGGCCAGCGATTGGCGAATCACATCGTTGGTATCGTTGGCGGTCAGCATCAACACGCGCGTGCGTGGCGACGCTTCCACAATTGAGCGACAAACTTCATAGCCAGGCATATCGGGCAAGCTCACATCGAGCAGGGCCACATCAACAAATTGATCTTTGGCAACTACAGCAGCGTCGCGCCCATGCCCAAGCACGCCAACAACTTCCATCTCATCGTGGGTTTCGAGTAGGGCACGTACCCCCTCCCGAAACACCGGATGATCATCAACAATCAGGATCCGCATGGGGTACTCCTTCTTCAGAACAGATGCGAAAACGGTCAAAAAATGGACAATGCATATCCACTCTAGGGGTGAGAGTTTACGAACAAAATTACGATTAATTGAGTAATCATGCGGTGTGAGTGTGTTGTTCTAAGGGCAACCAACAGGTGAATTGCGAACCTTGACCAACGGTGCTGGCTACCGAAATTGTGCCTCCCATCAAGGCCAACAACTCACGCACAATGGCTAAACCTAAACCGCTACCACTCTCGGTTGGGTTACTACCGCGATAAAAACGTTCAAATAAGCGTTGCTGATGTTCAAGTGCGATGCCTGGCCCAGTGTCGGCTACAGTGATAAGCGTGCCAGCCTGACCCGCTTGGGTTTGCCGATCAACCGATAGTGTGACTGTGCCGCCAGTGGGTGTGAATTTTAGGGCATTGCTTAGCAAGTTCACGACCACCCGCATAAATTGATCGGGGGCTAACCAAAGCTTGGGCAAATTGCTGGTACATTCTTGAAAAATCAAGCGTTGTTCCCGCGCTTCGGCCAGTGGGCGATAGGTTTGGGCTAAGTTGCGCAACAATTCAATAATATCGACCCACTCAGGGTTACTATGCATCAAGCCACTATCCAAGCGGGTCAGGGTCAACAAATCTTCAACGATTGCTTCTAAGCGGCCTGCTTCGCTTGCAATAGTTTCGAGATATTGAGGTAACTTGGTTTTAGCTTTGACTTGCTGAGCCAAACGGGCATACAACTTAATATTGGCCAACGGCGTGCGCAATTCATGCGAAGCATTGGCGACAAACTGGGTTTTCAGCCGATCATACTCTTTCAGCCGCGTAATATCGTGGAGTACAATCGTCCACCAATCTTCTTGTTCGCTGAAAATGGGGATGTAGGCAATGTGGATGGCCAGATCGGTGGTGGGATTCTGCTCAAGCACAATCTCGGCTCGCACACTATCGCCAGTTTGTTGAGCCTCTTTGAATAAGCCCAAAACTTGCTGTGAAAGCTCGTTCAGGTGTTCGGGGACTGGTGGGGTGACCGCGAAAAAGGCCAAGGCTTGGGGATTGACAAAGTGAATCCGACCATCGCCATCGACCAAAATCAAGCCTTCTTCCATAGCGGTGAAGGCTCCCTCGAATTTGCGCCGCTCATCATTAATATCAGCAATCAGTTGGGCATTTTCAATTGCCATGGCTGCATGTTGGGCAATCACATTCAGCAGCGCCTCATCATCCATAGTAAAAAAACCAATTTCAGGATGCACCAAAGTCAGCACGCCGCGCACACGTCGCCCGCGCAAGAGCGGCACACACAGCACTGAGCGCACATCCAAGGTATCGCTGGGATAATCGATCCAACGTTCGTCGAGATTGGTATCGGCAATTAAGGCACTTTGGCGATGCTTGAGCACCCAACTTGCCAGCCCTTCGCGCAAAATACGATTAGTAAAAGGAGTCAAGCGGGCTTGTTGAAACCGCTCGGAGAGCAAATGCATTTGGACTTCATCGTACTCGCCATAGAGAAAAATACTGCCACGGACAGCATTGGTAAAGCGGGTTGTAGCCGAAAGCACATGCTGTAAAACATTGGGTAAACTTAACATCGTCGCAAACTGTTGAGCGAGGCTATAGAGTAGCTGCAACCGTTCATACTCGGTTCGCAAACGCTGATATGAATCTTCGGGGCTTGTCACCTGACCAGGTTCATTCGCGGCCATTGGGTACTCCACAGATATGCGTATTGTTTGGGAATTATAACACTGAGTTTCAAGCCACAAGGGGAGCGGCCAAAGCGCCCCATGCAATGCCTAATCAGTATGATACAATGATTCATCATGAAACCAAATGTTGCTGAGTACCAATTCCAGATTTTCGTAGTTAATCCTGCGCGTACTCATCACCCAAAGTTGAGGTACTGATGGTGTTTGTACGACCAAAAATTCGCTTCAGCGATGTTAAAGCTACCTCAAGCCCTCCATTATTAACCCAGATTGTTCAAGGGGTTCAATTATGGTGGGCTGCTTCAACCATCCGTTCGGATGCTTCGGACGTAGTACCATTTAACGATAATCAACGCCCGCTGCCTGGTGATCCACTGGGTGATAATGTGTTAATTCGCCGTATTGCCCAAGGCGATGAGCAGGCACTATCGCAGCTTTACGATCGGTATGCCGCTACGGTGATGGGGGTTGCCCTCAAAATCGTGCGTCAACGTGAGATCGCCGAAGAAATTACCCAAGAAGCTTTTTGGCGGGTTTGGCAACGGGCGAGCACGTTTGATAATAGCCGTGGCAATTTTGCCCCTTGGCTTTTTGGCATTGCTCGCAACTTGAGCATCGATGAACTGCGCCGTCGTGCAGCCCGCCCTCAAGCTGCCTATGAAGACCCTGAAAGACCATTGCTTGAGGCGATTGCCGACGAAGCCAATGTGGAAGAAGTGGTGTGGTTGGGCGAACAACGTTCAGTTGTGCGCTCGGCGATGCAGGCGCTCTCTGCCGAACAACGCGAAGCTTTGGAGTTGGCCTATTTTAGTGGGCTGACTCAACGTGAAATTGCCGATAAATTAGGCAATCCCTTGGGCACGATCAAAACTCGCGTGCGGCTTGGCCTCTTGAAACTACGTGATCTTTTGGGTACACAACAGTGGAACGAATGATGGATACACAATTAGAAGAACTCTTAATTGGTTATACGCTTGGCATTTTGAGTGTCGATGAGCAACAATCGGTCGAAATTCAAATTGCCAATAATCCACTGCTGCGGACAAAAATTCAGCAGTTACAACGCACTGTGCATCAATTGGCTTTGGCTGCGCCACGAGTACAACCAACGCCAATTGTGAAGCAACAGTTATTGGCTCGGGCCAGCGCCAGCAAGCAAGTAAGTGGATTAAATCGCCCAGCAACGCGACGGCTTTCCTTAGCATGGACGGCAGCCTTGGCGTTGTTGATTGCGCTTGGCGGCTGGAATATTGGCTTGCGCAGCGAAAATACTCAATTGCGTAGCAATGTGGCTGGGCTTGAACGCGAAGTTGCCAGCGAACGGCTTCGCCGCGTGCAAGCCGATGAGCAGATTGCCCAAGCCGAGCGAGCCGTGGCGTTTGTGGTGGCTCAAACTACAACCTCGCGTCAATTGGCGGGCACTGAGCAATCACCCAAAGCGGTTGGCACAATGTATATGCAGCCAGGTAATCAGACGGCAGTTTTAGTCGTCGATGGCCTAGCACCATTGCCTGAAGGCCAAGTTTATCAATTTTGGCTAGCCCGAGCTGGCCAAGAGCCAATTCCCAGCGATCAGTTTTCGGTGAATGCTGCTGGTCATGCTCAATTAGTCATCACTGCCGATAGTCAAGTTAACGATTTTCAACAGGTGATGGTGACGATTGAGGTGGCTGGTGGCTTGCAAACCGCCCCTGGTACAACCGTTTTAGCTGGTAACCTCTAATTTCGCAGCCACACTCGCTTTGGGTGTGGCTGTCGCCCACAAAATAGGCCAATTGGAATATAGCCCTGCCTCCGTATCCATGGTTTAATCATGGCTATGCTGTAGCTGTGAGGTGGTGCTATGTGGCGTGTTTTTACGATCAGCCTGCTCATTTTTTGGCTGTTACCCTCGGTTAGTGCCCGAACAACCCTACCAATTCAATTTGTCGTTCCAATTGCTAGCGTAACCAATCGTGGGCTAAGCTTCGATAATCGTGGCTTGCCCCAACGCACGCTTCAGCTGTACGAAGCGTGGCCGGCAACCCAAGCCAAACGCCAGCCTGATCCGCTGTTGCGGGTGGCTGTGCCAAGCTTTCCTCAAAAAATTGACCCAAATTTACAAAACTATTGGCATGATGCTCCGAGCCAGCCGCAAACAATGCTGGTCTTTTTGGCTGAGCAAGCCGATTTGAGCTTGGCCAGTACATTTGATGCTTGGGCTGAACGTGGCGATTACGTCTACAAAACTCTGACTCAACATGCCCAACGCACGCAAACATCATTAATCAGTGATCTAAGAGCGCAAGGCCATAATCCACAATCGTTGTGGATTGTTAATAGTTTGATTGTTGAGGGCGATCAGCAGTTGGCCTTGGCTTTGGCTCAACATCCAGCGGTTGCCAGTATTAGCGCTAACCAAGTGTTTAACAACCCAAGTTTAACGGCTACCCCAGTGACTGAGCCTGCGAATGTAGCGTGGGGCGTGGCAGCAGTCGATGCGCCCCAAGTTTGGGCCGATTGGGGCGTGCGTGGACAGGGGATTGTGGTTGCCAATATCGATACAGGGGTTACCGTCAGCCATACGGCCTTGCTCAATAATTATCGTGGTTGGTCGGCCAATGGCTTGAGCAACGATTACAATTGGTTTGATCCTATCTATCAATATCGCTTGCCAACCGATCCTGCTGGCCATGGCACCCACACTATGGGCAGTTTGGTGGGAGCCAATGATCAACAAGGCATGGCGTTGGGCGTTGCCCCAGCCGCCCGTTGGATTGCTGCCCGTGCGTGTGGCGCGTTGACCTGCGATGAATTAAGTTTGATCAGAAGCGCCCAATGGATGCTTGCCCCAACCCGCATTGGCTGCGAACGCAATCAGCAAATTCCCTGTGATCCTCGGCCCGATTTGCGTCCACATATCATTAATAATTCGTGGGGCGGCCCAGGCGAAAACACCTGGTACAGCGGTTATATCACTGCGTGGGATGCAGCAGGCATTTTGAGTGTCTTTGCGGCGGGTAATTTCGGGCGTTCTGGTTGCTATACCAGCACCGCGCCAGGCAATAATGCCAATGTATTTAGTGTAGGCGCAGTTGATAGTAACAATCTGATCGCCGATTTCTCTTCGCGTGGGCCAACCAGCGATGGCCGTACCAACCCCGATTTGAGTGCGCCTGGTGTGCGGGTTCCTTCAGCATGGCCCAATGGCTCGACGGCATTGCTCGATGGTACATCGATGGCAGCTCCCCATGTGAGCGGGATTGCTGCACTGATTTGGTCGGCTAACCCACAGTATGTTGGTGATTTAGCTGCCACGCAAGCGTTATTAACCAACACCACTGAAGCGCGTTATTCGGCTCAATGTGGTGATACCCCAACCGCGCGGCCCAATAATGTTTATGGTTGGGGCAGTGCTGATGCCTATGCAGCGGTGCGTAATGCGCGGGTTGATGTGGCTTGGCTGATCTTGCCCGAGCAGATCGTTGTTCCCGCTAATAGCCTCGTGACGATTCCAATTACGTTGGATACACGCCAAGTCAGCGCAGCGGGGAGCTATCGGGCGAATGTATTGGTGGTAGCTAGCACAGGCACAAGCACGATCGAATTAGAACTGATCGTAGAGGCTGCCGCTAACACCAGCCAATTTACCGGCCAATTAATCGATCGTTGGCATGGGCGTGGGGTGTATGGGCGGGTCAGCATTGGGGGTGGGCCTTCTAGTTACACCGATCCAACGGGCCATTACACCATGACCCTGACAACCGATACCCATCAACTTGCAGCTCAGGCCACGGGCTATCATCCCCAAACAACGACGGTTGATTTAGTTATCCAGCAGACCAATGTGCTGACATTAACACCCGATATTCCGCATATGCTGGTTGAAATTCCGCCAATCAGTGCCAGTTTGGCTTTTGCTGAACAACACACGTTTCCGGTAACGTTGACCAATGCTGGCACGCAACCGCTCGTGGTTTCGCCGAATGTGCCCAAGCGTGAATGGCAAATTACCCCAGCACCAAGTGCCGCGCTATACGATACAACTGGCTTGGCCGAATTAAAGCTCGATGATGACCAAATTTATACTGATGCCTTGGATTTGGGCTTTAGTGCGCCGTTGTTTGGCACATTGGCAAATAAGGTTTATCTGAGCTCGAATGGTTGGGTTTCATTGAATGCTGTGCGGAGTGCTGCCCCAAGTTCTAACTGTTTTCCGGCCAACAACCTGCCTAATGCTACACTTGCACCCTTCTGGACTGATCTTGATCCTTCAGAGGGTGGCATTATCCGTGCTGGTAGCGTCAATGCTGATACCTTTGTAGCGAGTTATGAGCAGGTACCACTCTGGCAAGATGAAAATCTTCCAACTGCCGCACCGACCTATACCTTCCAATTAATTATCGAGCGTAGCGGGCGGGTTGAATATCGTTATGGCATGATGGGCTATTTGCCAGGTCGCTGGGGAGTTGGCACACATACCAATAGTAGTGTTGGGCAAGCCTTGGGTTGCCATCAAAGCCATGAATATTTGGCGGCCCACAATTGGCAATTACTCAATCAACCAAGCAGCCAACAGTGGCTAAGTGCTACGCCAAGTAGTCTGACAATTGCGCCGCAGCAACAAGCAACATTACTGGTCCAGCTCAATGGTTTTGGGGCAATTAGTTGGTTGCAACAGCCAGCAGTCAGTGTTGTGCAACTCAACAGCAACGATCCGCGCCAGCCGCAACTTGAACTAACTGCGAGTGTACGGTTACAACCAGCGCCCTATCAAACCTACGCCAATACGATTGTGCTTAGTAATCCGTTGGCAAACCCTTGATATGGCGTAGGCGACATGCGATAATCGAACTAGCTGGAAATTTGGTTTGGCATAGGAAGGTTCGTTGAATGAGTCTGATTGTTCGTTGGCTAATTAATGCAGTTGCAATAGCCGTGACCGTCTATTTTGTGCCTGGCATCAGTGTAGGAGATAGCTCAGCTAATCAGCTATTTGGGATTGATATTAAAACCTTGTTGGCAGTCAGTTTGATTTTTGGCTTGATTAATGCGCTAGTGCGACCAATTCTGAAACTTTTATCATGTCCGCTCGTATTTTTGACGCTCGGTTTGTTTATCTTTGTAATCAATGCGGCGATGCTGATGCTAACATCGGCAATCTCACAAGATTTGGGCTTACAATTTTACGTTGAAGATTTTGGTACAGCATTGCTTGGATCGATTGTTATTTCGTTGATTAGTATTGTATTGACCGCTGTTGTCAGCGATGGTGACGATCAACGTGAACGCCGTCGGCGTTAGAGAAGATGTAGTTGAAGTAAGTAGTCGTTGATTGTGTTGAAAGGAACGCCCTTATGAGTAATCCATACCAACCACAAGACCCTAACAATCCTTACGGCCAACAACCACAACAACCATACGGTCAACAGCCGCCACAGCAACCCTATGGCCAACAACCACAACAGCCTTATGGTCAACAGCCGCCACAACAACCCTATGGCCAACAACCTTATGGTCAGCAACCTTACGGCCAACAGCCATTTGTCCAAGGTGGCTATGCAGTGCCTAGTGCTGCCGGAATGTATGCCAGTTGGGGTGCTCGTTTAGGGGCATATCTTTTGGATGGATTGATTTTGTTGATTCCCTCAGGCTTAATTGGGGTCTTTACCGGGGCTGGATTTGCGGCAAGCTTTAATATGACTGGCTCTCGGTCTGCTAGCAGCATTGGGATGTTGATTATTGGTAGCCTGATTACCATGATCATCAACTATGCTTATTTCATCTACTTTCATGGAACCACGGGCCAAACTATTGGCAAAAAAGTGTTGAATATTCGGGTGATTCGCCGCAATAACCAAGCCATGGATTTTGTGGTTGCTGCCAAACGCATGGCCATCACCTTTGGGGTCGCGATTATCCAGCTATTTATGGCTATGCTTACCTTTGGTGATAGCCTTTCAACATTAGGCTTTTTGAGCCTAATCAATTTTGCCGCTAGTATTGGCCTCCTCTTAGACTATCTCTGGCCGCTATGGGACTCACAAAAGCAAGCCTTGCACGATAAAGTTGCTGATACATTGGTTGTTCGGGCATAATCCGACAACGAGCATGGTATAATGGACACGCTCCTAAGTTACACTTAGGGGCGTGTTTGCACATACAAGGAGATTCTCTCATGTCCGATGGCATGCCAACTCATGAGCTAGATTTAGTAGTAGGCTCGATGATCACCGTCAGCCCAGAAGATGATCGAGCAATGTTTGAAGAGGAAAAAGCTTGGGTTGAAGATGTTCAAGACCTGCTGCGCGAAGAAGGCGTTGAGGTTGATCTGCTTTCAATGCCTGGAGCAGAAGTTTACAACGGCGGCATTGCGACATTTGCCGATCTCTATAATTTGCGCCGCCTAGCTGCTCACTCTGAAAAAGGCAGCGATTTGGATAACTTGCCAGCGAACCTCGAAGATGATGAAGTTGACCCAGTCTTGGCCAATATTTGGGAAGGTGAAAGCCAAACCAAATATCCTCACTTGATTAACCATCAAGGCGAAGGTGGCTACTATTTGCCAGTCGATTTCGCTGAGCCAATTTGGTTGAGCTACGAAGGCGAAGAAACTGACGAAGAAGAATGGGAAGAAGGCAGCGAAGATGTGGTCTCATTTGGCTCATCGGTTGCTTTGTCGCGCGAGTTGAGCGAACTTGAAGCCCATGTGCGCAATTTGCGTGGAGCCGAAGGTCAAGCTGCTCACCAAGCGTTGCATGAGCTGCGAACTGCTGCCCAACATAGTATTGAAAACAATTTACCCTTGATTTTGTGGTAATTAGCGCCTAAATCGCTTGGCTCCACGCTAGTTGTAGTGCTAGCGTGGAGCTACATTTATGGTTAAAACTCCTTGCGTTTGGGGCATGCTCTACAGTATAATTTTCCTCAGAGAAGCCTGAAATCTACGATTTGAGCACAATACATATGGCTGACGTTGCAACTACCCAAAATCACGCACGTCCAATCAGCGGTTTTCAGTTGTTGGCAATTGCCGAGGCAATCAACAACGCAGCAAATCTTGGTTTTTTGCTAGCTACAGTGGCCGAGTTATGTGCTACTGGTTTTGGGGTCGAAGTCGTTAAGTTGGGGCTGCTCGCTAACGAACACCACAGCGGTTCGTCCATTCCATATCTCTATGGCAACCCCAGCAAAGCCAGCCAAAAATTGCTTGATCAAGCGATTGCTCAAACCATCGAACAAAAAACTGCGGTTTTGCCAAGCAACGAAGAGAGTGCCCCAGCCCAATTGTTGACGCTGCCGTTATTGGCTAGCCAACAAGTTGTGGGCTTTTTGGCCTTGCTCTTGCCCAAAAAGGGTCGCTGGGCGGCTGAAGCAATTGAAGCTGCCCGGTTGGTAGCACATAATTTGGCCTTGGCTATCTCAGCTTTTCAGCTTAAAGAATATACTGCCAAACGTAATCAAGAAATTAATACGCTCAACGATATTGCCGCTACAATCACTTCATCGCTTGATCCGCGCCAAGTCTATCGCTTGGTGGTCAAGAAGATCAACGAATATTTTCAGGTTGAGGCTGGTTCGCTGCTGCTGCTCGATCCTGTGACCAACGAATTGGTCTTTGTGATGACGCTTGAGGCGGGCGAGGAAAAATTAGCGGGCGTGCGAGTTCCGCCAGGCCAAGGTTTGGTTGGGGCGGCAATTACCACCCGCCAGCCTGTCGTCGTGCTTGATGCCCAAAACGACCCACGCTTCTATCGGCGGGTCAGCGAGGATGTTGGGTTTGTGACGCGCTCAGTCTTGTGTGTGCCCATGTTGGTGAAAAATCGTGAAATTGGCGTGATTCAGTTGTTGAATAAGCTCGAAGGCGTATTTAACACTGAAGACACCCAACGCCTACAAGCCATGGCCAACACGGTGGGCGTAGCGATCGATAACGCTAATCTGTTTCACGAGGTTTCGCAGAACCGCAATCGCCTACAAGCCTTGCTCAACTCCACCACCGACGGTATTTTGATGATCGACCCTGATGATGTGGTGTTGACTGCGAATCCAATGCTGGGCGAATTGTTCGGCTGGGAATGGCGCAATATCATCGGCGAAGCTGGCAGCGATATTCTGGCCCGTATCAAAGAACAATCGCGGGTGGTCAATGAGTTGCCCAATAGCGAAACTTGCGAAATTGAGGTGCTGCGGCCTCGTACCCGCTATGTGCGCCAAGAGCCGCTACCAGTGCGCAATAATTTTGGCAATGTGATTGGCACGCTGATTGTGTTTCACGATATTACCGAGGAATATCAGCTAGCCCAAATTCGCGAAGATTATATGGGTATGTTGGTGCATGATTTGCGTGCGCCACTCACAGCGATCATCAATGGCATGACCATGGTGCGACGCGGTTTTGCTGGCCCAATCAACGACCAACAACGCGAATTGCTGGATATTGCCAATAATAGCAGCCAAGAAATGGTTGGCATGATCAATACCTTGCTGGATATTAGCAAGATGGAAGCTGGCGAATTGGTGCTGAATCGTGCGCCATGCTCAGCCTACGAAATTGTTGATCGTGCTTCGGAGCGTTTGATTAACTCGGCTCGCAGTGTTGATATCAGTATCAATCTGGATATGGCCCTGAATTTGCCAATTATCGATGCTGACCAAGATAAAATTGTGCGGATCTTGCAAAATCTGCTAGATAACGCGATTAAATTTACGCCAGTTGGCGGAAGTGTTACAATCCGCGTGCGCCAATTAACTGATAATGAAAAGCAGACGATCTGCTGGAGTGTGATTGATGCCGGGCCCGGCATTCCCGAAAGCTACCGCGCCAAGATTTTCGATAAATTTGTGCAGGTCGCTGGCCAGAAAAAGGGCACGGGCTTGGGCCTGGCCTTTGCCAAACTTGCATCAGAAGCCCATGGCGGGCGGATTTGGGTTGAAAGCGTTGAGGGCGAAGGTAGTACATTCTCGTTTACCATTCCGTATGAGCCAGCAGTGAAATAGCCTTCTATGTTTGTCAACCTGCGGCGACGGCTAAAAAGTCGCATTCGGTATAAAATCACCCTGCCGTATTTGCTCTTGCTAGCATTTTTGTCGGGCTTATTGATTGTGATTATTTTTTGGCTGTATGCTCAGAGCTTGCAAAACCAACTCAATCAATCACTGCGCACCAGCGCTACCAATACTGGCGTGGGCTTGGAAACCATCGAAGCCCAAATCCTCGATAATTTACGTTTGATCGTCACTTCGCCTGCCAACGAAAAAGAAGCCTTGCTAAGCACCGCCGAGGCATTTAGCAACAATGATGTTGATCAGGTCGAGCAGATCATCAACAATGCCTTCAATTATTTCAAGCCCTCACGCTTGATTGCGCTGAATGCTGATGGTCAAGTGCTGGTCGATGCTGCTAGTTCAACCGTGCTCAGCCGTAGCCCTTCGTTGGTTGGTAGCACCGAGTTAGCCAAAGATTCCTTGATTCAAGCGGTACTGCGTGGCCAAGTTGATGATTATGGCGATAAATATGCCAGCCTCTTGCGCATCGGCGCGAATCCGCCTTACACCATGTTTTTTGTGGTTGCTCCGGTTAAATTAACGGTCGGCAGCAGTGAAAAAGTGGTTGGGGCAATTATTTATGCCGAGCCGTTAGAACGAATTGTCAACGAGGAATTACCACCACGTAACGGTGCAACCATCACCGCCATCCTCAATAGCGATGGCAGTGTGCTCACCAGCAACCCACCGCAAGAAGCTGATGAGCTAGTGATTGATGCCAACCAGATTGAGCAAATTAAGGCCAGCCAAACCAACCCCGACCCCGAAACGCGTGGAACCTTGTTTACCACGATTCAACGCGGCGATACCAGCTATCAAGTGATGTATAGCCCAATGCGGATTCGGCGGGCACTCAATGGCTATTTTGCGGTTGGTTTGCCGCGTAGCAATATTGATCGGGCCTGGCAACAAGCGCGGGTGCTGATCTTCTTATTCGGCGTGCTTTCGCTGATTTCAATTATTTGGATTAGCGTGCGGGTAACTCGTAGCATTACTGTTCCCCTTAGCGAGTTGGTCAGTACCGCCTTGCGGATTAAGAGCGGCGATTTAGAAGGCCGCAGTTTTGTTTCCGAGGAAAATGAGCTTGGTACGTTGGCGACAGTGTTAAATGATATGACTGATCGTCTGCTCGATTTGTATCGTACCAGCCGCCAACTGGGCACAGAACTAACCCTTGATGGGGTTTTGACCCAAACCACCGCTGCGGTTCAACGCCTGATTCCCGATTCTGAAGTTGATGCCTTGGTAGTTGAGCAAGGCGTTTGGCACTATGTTACAACTGAAAGCGTGCGCGAAATCGAGCGGCCCTTTCCTGCGACCAGCCTGGAAACGCTTGCGCCAATGGTGACGATTACCGAAAATCCAGCTTTGGATAGCGCCTTGCGGCCACTTGCGCCAAATCTGCAATTAGTGTTGCCGTTGCGCACCCAGCAACAAGTTATTGGCAGCCTGTTGGTTAAGAATGATCGCGCTTTGCCACCAGCGAGCAGCATTCGCGAACCACTCAGCGCAATCGCCAGCATGACCGCCACGGCGATGCAAAATGCAGTGCTCTACACCACCGTCCAAGATGAAGCTAGCCGTAAACAGGCAATTCTGCAAAGTATCGCCGACGGTGTGATTGTGCTTGATCCTGATGGCAAAGTTATTTTGGTCAACCACACGGCCACGGCCATGCTGGGAGCTAGCGAAGCCGATTTGCTCGGCAAAAGTTTTGCTGAATTTCAGCTTACGCCATTGTCGGGCGGCGCTGAATTATTTGCTACGCCCACAGCCACAACCTTCTATGAGACAACTTCGCAGCGCATTTTGACTGTGAATGCAGCGCCAGTTGAGCGTGAAGGCCTGCAATCGGGCGAAGTTTTGGTGCTCCACGATGTGACCGAAGAACGGGCGATGGATCGCGCCAAAACTGACTTTATCGCTACGATCTCGCACGAACTGCGCACGCCATTGACCTCGATTTGTGGCTATGCCGATTTGCTGTTGCGTGGCTTTGTTGGGCCATTGACCGACGAACAAACTCAGTTTATGAACACCATTCGCCAGCAAGGCCAAAGCATGGTCGAGGTGCTGCAAAATGTGATTGTGATTGCCAGTATCGAAGCTGGTAATATGGAACCACAAATTGAGCAACATTCGCTGGACGAGTTGTTGCCGCCAATTGCCCAAGCTTTGCAAAAGGGCTTTGAGCAAAAGCAGCTCAAATTGATCATTGACCTGCCTGAGAACATGCCGTACATTGTAGTTGATCGCGACCACTTCAAAATTATGTTGACCCAACTGCTGGAAAATGCCCGCCGCTATACCCAAACTGGCACGGTGATGGTTCAGGCTAAAGCGGTTGAGCAGCGAATTCAAATTGCCGTGATCGATACTGGGCCTGGGATTGCCAGCCAAGATTTTGAGCGCTTGTTCGAGCGCTTCCAACGTGGCGGTGAGCAAAGCGGCCTAACTTCCAAAGAGCGTGGTATCGGCCTTGGTTTGGCAATTACCAAGCAATTGGTCGAGCGGAATAATGGTAAAATTTGGGTTGAGAGTGAGCAAGGGGTTGGTTCAAGCTTTATTATGCAATTTCCGCTGATGCAGCTTGCGCCGAGCGAATATAACTTAGTGAATGTGACGGCAACCAACGCATGAGCAATAGCGCCTTACCACAACCAAATACCCAAGAGCCACGCGACCGATTGTTGTTAACTATCGGTTCAATTGTGATTTTAGCGGTGTTGTTGGTGATGGGCTGCTCATCATTAATGGTTGTGCGCTGGACAACTCCGGTTAATGCGTCTGGCCCTGAGGTCTTGCTGCCACCATTTGCCAATTATGAGGCTTGGAATGGCACAGCACCATTTCCGATTGGTCAAGAAGCGATTCGCAGCAAAATTAGCGACAAGCCTGCTAACCCAAATTTAGTTGTAGCCGAAACGCCAATTCCAATTGGGATTGTGGATTTGTTGCCAACCGCCACGCCAACTGGCCGACCTACGCCAGCTAATCAGGCAATTGCAACTTCAACCACAACGACTACCCCTACGCCAACCAAGGATGAGGGTATTCCGATCGGCAGCGCAACGGCGGCAACGACAGAGCCAACTATCGAATTAACTGCCGAACCAAGCTCAACGCCACGGGTTAATCCAAGCTCGACAGCTGGTACGCGCACGCCAACCCTGAATCCAACAATCAATCCAACCAGACCAACCTTCGAACCAACCTTTACCGGTACACCAACCCGAACCAGTGTTGTGGTGGCTACTACGGTTGTGCCAGCAAGTGCAACATCAACCAATACCGCAATTCCAACCTCAACGCCCACCAACACACGCGTGCCAACGATCACTCCTGTACCAGCGACGCTGACCAACACGCCAACCGAGGTGGCAACGATCACGCCCGTGCCAGCAACCCCAAGTAACACGCCAACTGACGTGCCAACCAATACGCCCGTGATTGTGACGGCGACCAATACTCCAATTCCAATTTTTACTACGCCGAGCAATACGCCAACCAATACGGCGACGAATACGCCGAGCAATACCCCAACTGATACGGCGACACCGACGAATACGCCGAGCAATACCCCAACCGATACGGTGACACCAAGCAACACGGCTACGCCATCGAATACGCCAACGCCAACCGATACGGCGACACCAACTGCCACGCCAGCACCGGAGCTGTATATCGCTTGGCGCGTTGATGCAATTGTCAATCCAGTTAATCCATCGATGGAAAATAACGATACCAAGCAGGTATTCGTGGTATTTGGCAATGCTGGCGATGCTCCAGCGTCGGGCGCACAAGTTAATATCAGCGTAACTGGAACCTGTATTAGCTCAAGTATTAGCAGTAGCGGCGTACCAATTACGCTTGGGGCGCATCAAGGCTTTACACTTTCGCCCACAATTTCAGCCAATAATGTTGGTAATTGTTCGATTACTGCAATATTGACGGCAATTGGTCAAACCCCAGTTCAAGCAACCTTGAATTGGACAATTGTGTGTGATGGTTGTGCTACGGTAACTCCGCAACCCACCAATACGCCAACGCGCACACCAACCAACACGCCAACGCGCACACCAACGCCAACCAATACGGCTACTCCATCGAACACGCCAACGCCAAGCAATACGCCAACGGCGACCAATACCCATACGCCAACGACAATTCCAACTTTGACCTATACACCAACGCCGAGTAACACGCCGACGGTGACCAATACGCCAACACCAAGCAATACGCCAACCAATACGCCAACGGCGACCAATACGCGCACGCCAACCAATACACCAACAATCACGAATACGCCAACGCCGAGCAACACGCCAACAATCACGAATACGCCAACGCCGAGCAATACGCCAACGCCGAGCAATACGCCAACTGATACAGCAACGCCGACCGAGACAGCAACGCCGACCGAGACAGCAACGCCGAGTGAAACACCTACGCCGAGTGAAACGCCAACACCAAGCGAAACGCCAACACTAACGAGCACACCAACTCCAACGCCGGATCTGTTTGTGTTCCACATTATCAATGGAGTGGTTAATCCAGCAGGCTCGATGACGTTGGCCGCTGGGGCGCAAGAACATGTAACGGTTGTGTTTGGTAATAATGCTAGCGGCTCGCGAGCAACGGGCTTGAACTTCAGCTTTAACGGTGGTTCGTGTATTAGTGCCCAGCCTGGCTCAAGCGATTCAAGCGATTTGAATGGCGGCGTAAATCGCTCGTTATCAGTAATTGTGACTGGCAATAGTGCTGGTTCATGTTCATTCCGCACTCAATTTAGCGCCAGCAACGCCAATACCGTCAGTGTTGATAGTAGCTTTACTGTGGTCAACACTGCCCTAAATCAACCAGCGCTTGCTGCGACCGCAACTGCCACGGCTACCGCAACTGCGACGGCAACGGCTACCGCCGAACCAACAGCTGCTCCCGAACCAACAGCTGTGCCGACCGATCAACCAACGGCTGAGCCAAAAGCGACGCTCGAACCAACCCTGCCAGTAATTGGCCAAAGTTCAGCCTTGCCGCCAATGTCGGGAGGCCAAATGCTTTGGTTGCTGGCTGGCGGACTATGTATTCTGCTCAGTGGCTTGCGCGGGCGAAGAATCTTACCGCTTAATGTTGCCTAATCTCCACCAGATCCATTCAATAACCGATTGACAGAATTCGCCAACCCCGGCAAACTAAGCCTAGTTTTCACTACGATGAGGTTTGCAATGGATGTTGCTGATCAGCCACGCATTGCCATTATTGGCGGTGGTATCGCTGGCCTTAGTACAGCATGGTATTTACAACAACAAGGTCTAACCAATATTCAGCTTTTTGAGCGCGATCAACGGCTGGGTGGCAAATTGCGCACCAGCCATGTTACTTTGCCCGATGGCGCTGGCGAATTGCTGGTCGAAGCAGGGCCAGATGCCTTTATCAGCCAAAAGCCATGGGGTTTGCAATTGGCGCGTGAGTTGGGCTTGGAAGATCAGTTAATTTCGACTCAGCCAGCTCGCCATAAGGTGTTTGTGTTGCATCGGGGAAAGCCCGAACCACTGCCCGATGGCATTAATTTGGTTGTGCCAACCGAATTTTGGCCGTTGCTGCGCACGCCGATTCTTTCGCTGCCAGGCAAATTGCGCATGTTGCTTGATTTGGTCTTGCCTGCACGCCAAAGTAATACCGATGAATCGCTGGCAGATTTTGTGCGCCGCCGTTTTGGAGCCGAAGCGCTGGATAAATTGGCCGAGCCGTTGATGGCGGGCATTCACAATGCCGAATCGGATCGCCAAAGTCTCGAAGCAACCTTTCCACGTTTTATTGAGGCTGAACGCAGCCATGGCAGTGTGATTCGCGGAATTCTGGCGGCTAAACTTAAAGCAGGCAAGCCCAAAGGCCAGCAACTCAGCCCATTTATCAGTTTGCGCGGCGGCATCGAGCAATTAATTACCACGCTGGTTGCGCAGCTCAACGTTGAGATTCGGACAAATTGTGGGGTTCAAGCGTTGCGCTACGACCCAACCAACGCGCCAGCCTATCAACTAACCCTCGATGATGGTACGAAGATTGACGTTGATGCAGTGGTGTTGGCCGTGCCTAGTTTTATAGCCGCTGAATTGGTCGCGCCTTGGGCTGATGCCTTGGCCGAACGCCTAAAAGCTATTCGCTATGTTAGTACTGGCACGGTTTCGTTGGCATTTCGGCGCAACGAAACTAACATGGCTTTCGATAGTTATGGCTTGGTTATTCCACGTAGCGAATATCGCCTGATTAATGCAGTAACGATCAACTCACGCAAATTTGCTGGGCGTGCTCCCGCCGATTATATGCTGCTGCGGGCGTTTGTGGGTGGTTCGAAACATCCCGAAGTGTTGCGCTTAGATGATCAGGCATTAACTCAATTGGTGCGCGATCAGCTTAAATCGATTTTTGGTCTGACTGCTGAGCCAGTTTGGAGCGGGGTTGCTCGTTGGAACGAGGCCAATCCCCAATACGATATTGGTCACTTCCAACGCATGGATCAGCTTGAGGCCTTGTGCCCAGAAGGTTTGTTGCTGTGTGGCAGCGGCTTTCGAGGCGTGGGGATTCCCGATTGTGTGCGCCAAGGCCAAGCAACTGCCCAAGCGATTAGCCAATTGTTCGCTACGGCTAGCGCTTAATTTAACAAGCCCACGGCACTTAGATTTGCCGTGGGCTTGCTATTTTAGACGTTTTTGGTTTGGCTGATAAAAGCTTCGAGGTCGCTTTTTAGCTCAGCCAGCGACGGCAAATGGGTATACATCATATGCCCAGCCTCGTAATGCTTGATTACGATGTTGTTGCGCAGGGTTTGGTCAAGCCCAAGGTGATTGAAGGTATGCAAAGTGGCGTAATACGGCGTGGCAAAATCGAAGAAGCCACTGGCCACAAACACCTTGAGATAGGGATTTTGTGAGATGGCCGAGCGCAAAGCCTCAGTCACGCTCACATATTGATTTTCATGCTTATCGTATTTCCAAGGCCGTACCTTCGAGGTCAGAATTTCATAGGGTTCGTCGCTCTCGAATTTGAGTTCGCGCCGCACATAATCGTTGAAGGTGGCGCTGTATGGCCCATGAATCACCGCATAACTTGGGTCGTACTCAAAGGCTTCGCGAGTTGGATCGCGGTCGATGCCCACGAAGCGGCTATCCAAGCGGCCAACTGTGCGTTGCTGATCGCGCAGCAATTCCTTGGTAAACCGCATCAAGTCGATCCGTAGATTACTTTGATCAATAAAGCGTTCGCTCAAACCGGTGTAGCGAGCCAATTTGCGCACCACCGAGCGACGCTTGCCCTCGGCCAAACTATCACCTTGCAGCAAGGCTGTGGCATATTCGCCAATTGCAAAGGCCTCAACTTCGGCCAAGGTATCGCTCAAACTCAATTGCAATTTGGCATCAAGCTGATTGTGATACCATGCAGTCGCGGCGTAGGTTGGCAAAATCACCACATAGGCAATATCGTTGCCTGGGTCCATCTCGACAGTTTGAAAATCGAGAATCGAGGAGATTAGCATAATCCCGTTCAGATACATGCCGTAGCGATTTTGCAGATAGTTGGTGATGGCTGAGCCGCGAGTTGTGCCATAGCTTTCGCCGATAATATATTTGGGCGAGAGCCAACGCTTGGCGCGGGTGGTGTATAGCCGAATAAAATCGCTGATCGATTCAATATCTTTGGTAAATTGATGGAATTGATTGGGATTTTCGCCAGTTGCCGCGCGACTATAGCCCGTACTAATCGGGTCGATAAAGACTAAATCACTTTGATCGAGCAAGGAATATTCGTTTTCGACCAAACGAAATGGTGGTGCTGGCAAATTGCCAGTTTCATCGGCCATCAAAACCCGTTTTGGCCCCAACAAGCCAAGATGCATCCACACTGAGGCTGAGCCAGGCCCGCCGTTGAACGAAAAGGTGATTGGGCGGGTGGTTTGATCGTCAACATCGCTGCGGGTGTAGGCCACATAAAAAACCGTTGCTTTGGCCTTAGGCGCTTGCTTAAACTCCGAATCCTCTTCATAGAGCACGATTGTTCCGGCGGTGACGGTGTAAGGCACATCGTTGCCCTTGATTTTTACCCGCCCATGAGTCACGCTTACAATTTCTTGCGGTGGCTTGGGGCTTTCCGAATCGCTGCGTTTTTCAGCGCTACCTGCATCTGCCATAGGGTTGCATATCCTCACACTAGAAGCATATCAATCGATTTGATTGTAACAAGTTTTGTCTCATTGATTGTCAATTTTAGGCTGGTTCGGCTTGCAATTCAGGGCTGCTGCTTGGGCTATCTTGATGGTCAGGAATCAGGTCCTCGGCATGGCGCACGACCCGCACGCCATAGGCGATCACGGCTACTGCAATGCCAACAATGCCACTCAAGACCATAATCAAAGCGATGCCTGCCCCTTTGCCACTGCCAACCCAACTGCCGAACATCTCGACCCAAGCGCCGCCAACTGCCATACGTGGTTCAAACACTTTGTCGGCCAATGGTCCAACGATCAAAATTGCGATTGGCCCCGAAATTTGGGCGATCATGCGGCGGACTGCAAACACCCGCCCTTGAATATCGGGGGGCACTTTGGCTTGCCAAATCGCTTGATTCGAGCCATTCAACATTGGCAGCACGAACAGCAACCCAAAGCCCGCAATCGACCAGACCAGCGTATTTTGGCCCAAGCCCATGAGAATGCCGCCAAAAAAGCTGGAGAGCGCCATGCCACCGAGCACGCCATGAACTTTGCGCTTGGGGCCACCCCAGACACTGAGAATCAAGCCGCCGAGCACTCCACCAATGCCCATGGCCGATTGCACCGTGCCCATAATTGCCGAGTTACTATCGGTGCGAGCCAGAATCATGGGGGCGGTCATGGTCGCTTCAAACGAGCCAACGAAGTTAATCATAAAAAAGGTTAGTTGCAAGCCCAAAAGGCTGGGGCGTGCCAAAATATAGCGAAAGCCAAAGCCAGCCTCGCTCCATAAGCTGCCCTTGCCTTGCGCCCCTGCCTCACTTTGGGTTGGCTGGGGAATATTAACAAAAAGTACAGCGCTGACGGCAAACACAAAGGTCACGATATCAATAATCAAGATGCCGCCGATCCCCATTACGGTTAGCAAAAAGCCGGCTAGGGCTGGCGCGACAATCCCCGCTGCCGATTCCGCCATTGACATCATGCCGCTGGCGCGAGCATAGTGCTGCTTGGGCAACATCGTCGAAACTGCTGCCGAATAGGCTGGCCATTGAAACGATTGAAAAATACTGGCAAATGCTCCAGCCACATACAAATGCCAAATTTGCAGTGCATCGTTGTGGTAGAGCAATAAAATGGCGATCGTCGATAAACCTGTGGCTAAATCGCTCAAAATCAGCACCAGCTTACGATTCCAGCGATCGACCAAGGCTCCCGCGAAGGGGCTAACAATAATGCTTGGGGCAAATGAGAAAAAACCTACCAAGGCTAAGGCTGTAGCTTGACCTGTAATTTGCCAAGCCCAAATCGTGAGGGCAAAGCTGCTCATGGAGCTGCCAAGCAATGAAACGACCTGGCCAAACCACATAATGCTAAATGCGAGCATGCCGCTCGGTTGCTTTCTGGTTGTTTCAGCCATTACGGCTCCTTCTTCTGGCGATTGAGATTGGAATGTTGATTGAATTAGTATATCGCTATGCCAATAATTGCATATCAGTCTTTAGTTCTAGGGTGGGTTTGTTTAGGGTTTTGTAAGTTTTTGGCAAGGCTTGGTTAAGTGCTGGCGGTTATAACTAGACTATGACATTTTATGGAGGTTAGCAGCGATGAAATTGCGATATTCAGCAACGATTATTATTTTTGGCTTATTAACGGCCTGTGGTACGGCCCCAACCAAGGTCGATGAGCCTTTTCCAACCACTAGCAGCGCAGCCATGGTTACAGCTCAACCAACCATGGATAGCATGATGCAAACCGATGCGATGTCGATGACCGATGATCTGATGCAGCCAACCGATGCGATGTCGATGACCGACGATCTGATGCAACCAACCGATGCGATGTCGATGACCGACAACATGATGCAGCCAACCGCAATGCCAACGGCTGATGACATGATGCAGCCAACCGCAACCGTTGAGCCAACCACCGAATCGCGGGTTGAGTCAACCGTTGTGCCAGCTGAGCCAGTGGTATTGGGATCGGGTAGTTTTCGCGGAATCGATCACAAAAGTGGCGGAATGGCAACGCTCTATCAACAGCCCGATGGCAGCAATTTGTTGCGCCTCAGTGATTTCTTTGTTGAAGCCGGTCCAGATATGTATATTTTTGTCGCTAAGGCAGCCGAAATTAATCAACCCAGCGATTTACAAGCGGGCTACCTCGAATTGGGCAAACTCAAAGGCTCCGAGGGCAACCAAAACTATAGCCTGCCCGCCGATTTTGATCCTGCGCTCTACTCCAACGTGGTTATTTGGTGCGAAAAATATCAAGTCTTGATGGCAGTTGCGCCAATCCAGTAGAATGTTTGTAAGGATGAAGGATGAAGGATGAGGGATGAAGGGAAAAAGAATATAGGGATCAGGGGTCAGGGACTAGGGATCAGGTCGATCGGCATATAGGGATAATCAAACAAATCTGGGTCAATCTGTGGCGAAACAACAGCCCTTCGTGCTCTTTGTGTCCTTCGTGGATCAATATCCTAATGCCTGACTCCTAGCCCCTGACCTCTAAAAAAGGATTAGTTATGGCCAATATTTTGGTGGTTGATGACGAACCGAATATTCGTGAGGTGGTTGGCTTGTATTTGCGGCGCGAAGGCCATACCGTGCTTGAGGCTAGCGATGGCGAGGCCGCTTTGCGCTTGGCGCGTCAGCAACCACCCGATTTGGTCGTGCTTGATCTGATGTTGCCCAAAGTGACGGGATTGGAAGTTTGTCGGCGCTTGCAGAGCGACCGCCGCACTCCGGTGATTATGCTCACCGCCAAAAGCGAGGAGAATGATCGAATCATCGGCTTGGGTGTTGGCGCTGATGATTATGTGGTCAAGCCATTTAGCCCCCGCGAATTGGTAGCGCGGGTGGAGGCGGTGTTGCGTCGTGTTCAGCCGCAGCCCGATGCTCCGCCGCCCGACGAACGCCCGATTGAACTTGGCTCACTGCGGGTCGATCCGCGCACTCGTGATGTGCAAGTGGCGGGCAAATCAATCAGCCTGACTGCGCGTGAGTTTGATTTGCTCTATTTTTTGGCACGCCATCGTGAGCGCGTGTTTACCCGCGACCAGTTGATGGAATTGGTGTGGGGCTATACATTTTCTGCCGATACCAGCACTGTGACGGTGCACATTCGGCGCTTGCGTGAAAAAATCGAAGATGACCCAACCGCGCCGCGCTATCTGCAAACGGTTTGGGGCGTGGGCTACAAACTCTGCGCAGGCGAACAATGAGACGTTTTTTGCATCAGTCGAGTCTCTTGTTGCTAACCTTGGCAATTGCGTTGGGCTTGGTAAGCTTGGTCGGCCACTTTGGCTTGATGCTGCCAATGAGCGAATTAGAAGGCATCGTCAAGCTGTTTGGCTCGCTGGGCTTTGGCGCGGGCATCGTGGCAATTGTCGCCTTGCAAAGCCGCATGCTCTCGCTGTTGCGCAGTTTACGGGCGCAAATTATCGCCGCAATTGGCCTTGGCGGAATTTTGGTTGCGGCCTTGTTGCAGGGCGTTGCGCGAGCCATGTTTATCAGTACCGACCACGATTTGCCATTGCTCTTGTTGGTCTTAATTTTTATGTTGGTGCTGGCTTTGGGGTTTAGCATTGCTGTCGGGAATGTACTGGTAGCGCGTTTGGCCGAGGTTCGTGCGGGAGCCGCCGCCCTCGCCAAGGGCGATTTGGCCTTGCGAATTCCTGAGCATGGCAACGATGAAGTCAGTATCTTGGCCGCTGATTTTAACCAGATGGCCGATGCACTGGCCCAAAGTGCTGAGCGCCAACACGAACTTGAGCAATCGCGGCGCGATTTGATTGCAGCGATCTCGCACGATTTGCGTACCCCGCTGACAGCAGTGCGGGCGATGATCGAGGCTTTAGCTGATGGTGTGGTAACTGAGCCAGCCATGCAGCAGCGCTACCTTAATTCGGCCAATGCCCAACTGACCAACCTAAGCACCTTAGTTGATGATTTATTCGAGATGGCTCAACTTGATGCTGGGGTGTTGCGTTTGGAATTAGAACGCGCCTCGCTGGGCGATTTAATCTCTGATACGTTGAGTAACTTACAGCCGCATGCTGATGCTCATGGCGTGCAATTGCGTGGCAGCGTTGCACCTGAAGCCGATTTGGTGCTGATGAATGCACCCAAATTGCAACGAGTGTTGTATAACTTGATTAGCAACGCGCTGCGCCACACGCCGAGCGACGGCACAATCGCCATTCAGGCCCAAACAATCAACCAAACCGTGCATGTTGAAGTCAGCGACACAGGCGAAGGCATTCAGCCCGACGATTTGCCGCATATTTTCGAGCGCACCTATCGCGGCGAGAAATCGCGTTCGCGCGATTATGGCGGGGCGGGCTTGGGCTTGGCGATTGTACGGGCGATTATCGAGGCCCATGGTGGCAACGTTTGGGTTGAAAGCCAACCCCAGCATGGTGCACGCTTTGTCTTTACCCTGCAAACTCCCGTTAACTAGTATTTGTAATGGTTGATTGCGTTTGCGATGAAGTACATGCCCTCACCCCCTCTCCCGCACGCGAGGCGAGGGGGAACCACGAAACCAAAAGCCCCTTGGGCGAGGGGCTGGGTGAAGGGATTAATCAAGTACTCGCCGATAAACGGCCAAGGTTTGCTCAGCGGTGCGTTGCCACGAAAATTTGGCTGCTTGAGCCGGAGCTTTATCACGCAAAGCTTGACGAGCTGCATCATCATCCCATAATCGTTCAATTGCATCAGCCCACGCTAGCGGGTCAGCAACTGGCAATTTGAGGCCAGCTTCGCCGACCACTTCAGGCAAACTTGAGGCATCAGCAACCACTACTGCCGCGCCACAAGCCAAGGCTTCTAAGGCTGGTAAGCCAAAGCCTTCGTAGCGCGAGGGGTTGAGATACAAGCGACAGGCACTCAGCAGCCAGCGAATCTCCTCATCGCTAGGGCTATCGATCCAAGTCACAACATCTTCTAAGTGTAATTCAGCCAGGGTTTGCCAAATTTCGCTATCGAGCCAGCCGCGTCGCCCCGCCAAAGCCAAGCGATAGCCAGCTTGCGGCTTGCGATCAACTGCAATTCGTAAGGCTCGCAACAACATTGGGATATTTTTGCGCGGCTCTAGGGTTGAAACAAACAGCATAAATTGATCAGCCTGCCAAATGCTGTTGCCAATGTGGCGTTGAGCATCGGCGGCTAGGGCGATTGGCTGCATATCGGTCGCCAGATGAATCACATCAATTCGCGCTGGATCAACATTTAATACATTAGTGAGATCGTTGGCGGTGCTGTACGAATCGGCAATAATTGCATTGGCTGAGGCCAGCGCTCGCTCAATTTGGCCATAATAACGGCTGGCATTGGCATCCAAAATTTCGGGAAACAATTTAAAAGCCAAATCATGCACAGTGATTACGGCAGGAAATGGGCGATACAGCGGCGGAATAAAATCAGGTGAGTGTAACAATTTTGGGCGGCGCAGGCCAATTTCCAAGGGCAAAAGCACTTGTTCTAAGCGATGATGGGGCGGGGTGAATAAACGTGCTCGCTGAATGTTGGGGCCAAGCACCAATGGCTTGGGGCTTTTGCGATGTTCCAGCACCAACCATTGTTGCTCAGGCGCGATTTTGGGCAAATAGGTCAGCAATTTTTGAGTGTATTGGGCGATGCCACCATGGCGGTAGGCATTCAAACGCGCATCGATCGCAATCATCAGCGGCCTCGTAGCAAAATATGATTGTTATGCTACCACAGCCTAGGAGCGCTGGGTGATCAATTGTTCAACTGGCGGCGGCGCAACTTGGGGCTTATCGACGATGCCGCTAACTTCCTCCAAAATTGCCTGGGCGCGATAGCTGGCGACCAAAGCTTGGCGCAAACTACGCTGTTGTTGAATGCCCTCTTCGTTGATCGAATTGCCAATCGCTTGTTGCAATTCCTGAATTTCACCCTGCAAGCCTTGGGCGGCTTGAGTTAATTGGGCAAATACTGCTGGCGGCAGATTGATTGTGCTGGCATCGATCAGTGGTTTTTTATGCTGATATTGGCGTTCAAGCAATAAAAAAATCGACCAACCTGCCATTCCAGCCACGCCCCAATCGATCAAATAACACAGCCACACTGGCGAGCGTGGCGTGAGAACTTGATGATCGACGAGATCCCAAGCGATGTAGGCAGCAAAAGCTCCCAACAACGGGAACCAGCGACGATTGAGGCTAACCTTCATAATTGCCCATCCATTACACAAATTAATGCCTGAACAATGATTCAGGCCAATCTAGTATGCTGCGCTAATCTGAAATTCTGATGAAAATTTGATGAGATGGCGATGAGCTATTAGCGTGAAATCGTTATCAAGGCTGGTTGGCAAAAATCGCCAGAGCAGGTACGATCAGGCAGCTTTAGCGAAAGGATGATTATGGCTCGGATTGCAACGATCGAACGCAACACCCGCGAAACCCAAATTAAGCTCACGCTCAATCTCGATGGCTCTGGTCAAGTGGCGATCAATACGGGGATCGGGATGTATAACCATATGCTGGAGAGTTTTGCTCGCCATGGTCAATTTGATTTAGAAGTGACCTGCAATGGTGATTTGCATATCGACGATCATCATTCGGTCGAAGATGTGGCAATTTGCTTGGGCATGGCAATTGATCGGGCACTCGGCGATAAGGCTGGTATCACTCGCACTGCCCATACCTATGTGCCGATGGATGAGGCATTGGCATTTGTCGCGCTTGATCTGAGTGGCCGACCGTTTCATGTGCTCAACTTTAGCTGGACCAACCCCAGTATCGGTGGCTTGACCTGCGATTTGGTTGAGCATGTGTTTGAAAGTATTGCGATTCATGCCCGAATGAATTTGCATGCGAAAATCGAATATGGCCGCAACGACCACCACAAGGCCGAAGCCTTGTTCAAGGCTTTGGCGCGGGCACTCGATAGCGCCACCAAGCATGATCCCCGCTTGGGCGATGCGATTCCCAGCACCAAAGGTGTGATTTAACCAACATGCGCCCGCTTTATCTATCATTGCTGGTGGATGTTGGCAGATATACAGAGGTTGAAAAAAATAATAATAATCGACCAGATACGTATTAGAGGGTGCAGGGGGATGAAAACCCTTACGGGGTAGGTTTTTAAGAATTAAGGGATGACGCATTACCGAACCGGCGGTATGATCGGGGTGTCAACAACCAATCAATCCTCGCGAGGTCGTGATGCGTCATCCCGGATTATCAGCATGGGAAGCCGTCGTGTCAAGCGCCTTTCCCCACTGAAGTCGCGCGTTTGCCCGTGGATTGGCCTGGTGGAGTTTCGGGATTGCCCACACCCGAAGCGGTGGACGACGCACAATTGCGACGTGGTTTGCCCTCGTGCTTGGGCAGAAGGTCAATACTATCGAACAGCGCCTCTATGAATGGTGGCCGGCGACCAGCGGTAAACGCTCGATGTCACCAGCTGCTTTGCCCCGCTCCTCGCATGGGTGCTGCGCCTCTGGATGGGAACCCAGCTCACCCTCACCCTTGATGCCACACCTCTGCACGATTGCTTCAGCGGTTTGACCATCAGTGTCGTCTATCGCGACAATGCCATTCCAGTGGCGTGGACGATCCTGCCTGCCAGCCAGAAACAGGCCTGACATCCGCTGTGGGTGCGGCTCTTGGCCCTGATCCAGTCCGACATCCCTCCTGACTAGACGGTGCTGGTGCTGACCGATCGCGGCCTGTGGTCATCGACCCTCGATCGCGCAATTCAGGCCCATGGCTGACATCCGTTCATGCGGATTACCCGCCATCGCACGGTGCGGCCTCATGGGCAAGCGCGATCGGTGGCCCCGACGACGCTGGTCACGCCACAGCAGCCCCAGTGGCGCGGGGTGGTGCAGGCGTTTTAAGGGCGGTATCCGCTCACGGCCACGCTGCTGGTCTGGATGGGCAGCATGCCGACCCGTGGTGCATGCCGACCGATCTGCCACCAACTGCCAGTGATGCGGCGTGGTATGAGCTAGGGTTTTCTTCCCCTGCACCCCCTAAATTTCAATTGGTGATGGTCAATCATTGTCCGATAAACCACGGAATCCGTGGTTTGCAGCGGAAACTTATCCTAGTAGAGATTTTCATCCCCTAATATTTAACGGATAACCCTCGGTTAACTCTACAACAATTGCCAAGAAATGTCTGAGCACTAATTTTGGCAACCAGATTAGTCGCTACAAAATGCCGTAGCGTTCGCGCCAAAAATCCAGCACTTCTTGCACAATTTGCTCCATGCCAATTTGTGGCTCCCAGCCTGTGGCTTGGCGCAATTTACTATTATCGCCTTGTAAAATTGGCTCATCGACAGGCCGCAAACGGCTTGGGTCAAGCCTAACTTCGATTGGCACACGCCCAAAACGCCGCACCAACTCCACAATATCGCCAATGCGGGTGGCCACGCCCGAACAAAGATTGTAAACCTCGCCCGCAGGCGCTTTTTCGAGCAGCAGCCACAAAGCCCGTGCCACATCGCTGAAATGGCTGAAATCGCGCTGTGGCTCCAAATTGCCAACATGCATCACTGGTTCGCTCTGGCCTGCTTCAATTGCAGCCATTTGCTGGCAAAATGTTTGAATCGAGCAGCGATCGCCTTGGCGTGGCCCCACATGATTAAACGAGCGGGTAACTACGACATGTAAGCCATATGATTGATGATATTGCAAACTCAGCATTTCGGCGGCGGCTTTGCTCACGCCATATGGGCTGCCTGGGCGCAAAGGGTGGCTCTCCTTAATTGGCACATCAGCCGGATTAACGATGCCATACTGGGCGCTGGTGCAGGCAATATGCACACGAGCTTGAGGTACGGCAACCCGCACAGCCTCTAAAATATTCAGGGTTCCTTCGGTATTGGCACGTAAAGTGGTAACTGGAGCATCCCATGAGGCGCTGGGGTAGCTTTGGGCCGCAAGGTGAAAAATGCGATCTGGCAGAACTCGCCGCAGCAACGTCGCCATCGCAAAGGCATCTTCAATATCGCCTTCGTGAAAGGTTACTTTGCCTTGCAAATGCTCAATTGGCCGTGGATCGGAGCGCCAACGCTTGAGCGCATGAATTTCGAGATTAGGCAAGGTTAACAGATAATCGGCGAGAAAACTACCAACTGGCCCAGTAATGCCAGTAATCAAAACACGCATTAGAGTTCCTCAGTAGGTACATAGCAGCGCAGCAGGGTCACCGAGTTGGCAACTTCGTAGGTGTATGCGCCCAAACTTGCTGGCAAAACCAAGGTCGTGCCCAGCGTCAATTCCCAAACTCCGTGAAATGAGCGCAAGGTGGCCGAGCCATCGATCACGGTGATAATTTCAAAGCTGGTGGGCAAGGTTGCCGAATCGACGCGGCCATGCAATTGCCAACGCTCCATGGCGAAATAGCGACACTTAACCAGCAACGTTCGGCGTGAATCAAGTCGCGTCGGCGGAGTTTCAGCTGATGCCGATGCAGCATAATCCAGCACATCCAAGGCTCGTTCAATGTGCATCTCGCGAGGTCGACCATAATCATAAATTCGATAGGTCAGATCAGAGGTTTGCTGAATTTCAAACAGCATCACGCCAGCGTTAATCGCATGGATCGTACCAGCAGGCACGAAAATTGTGGTTCCAGCGTGGGCTGGCACATAACGCAGCAGTTCAGGCAAGCGATCGTTGGCGATCAATTGGCTACATTCTTCGCGGCTGGTTTGGCGATTAAAGCCATGAATCAACTGAGCATTGGCTTCAGTTTGCAGCAAATACCATGCTTCGGTTTTGCCATTGAAGCCAGTGGCAGCCTCGACCGTGTGGGCATAGGTATCATCGGGGTGCACTTGCACCGACAGATGATCAGCAGCATCAATAAATTTAGCCAGCAAGGGAAATTGGCTGCCTGAGCGCTCAAATGGCACGCTACCAAGCAATAATGCCCCATAGCGTTCAGCCGCTGCCGCCAAGGTTTGGCCTTGCAACGGACCATCAGCGATGCGATTTTCAGCATAAACGAGCCAAATCTCGCCCAGCGGGCTAGGGGCAGCGGGCAAGTGCAGCCATTGGGCTAGGCGATTGCCGCCCCAAACACGGCTATCGTAGCGAGCTTCGAGTTGGATGGGTGGTAAGGTTTTCGCTTCCATAATTACTATCTTCTAAAGATCGCAACGACGCTGAGGTAGACTCACCCCAGCGTCGTTCCATCGATCAATCGTGATAACGCTAGCGATGAATAAAACTCGTCCAAGTGCGATATTCGCGGCCTTCAAAGGTCGCAACCACTTCAACCGGAATCGTGCCAATCGGCAGATCACGCACATGGAACACAAAACTGGCAGTGCCATCAAGTCCCGTCGTATGGCCCGTGCCTGGAATCCGTTCGTTGCCAATATAGCGGTAGATATTGACAAAGGCTGGATGAGCCGCCTCGCCGTTGACAATCAAGCGCACACAAATCACTTCATCTTCGGGTGGGCTGACCACGGGCAAAGTGGCCCATGCTTGAATGCCTTCGATTGGCGCTGGCACATTGATATGACAAGGCCGATCGGGGAATGGCACATTGATGGGAATTGGCAACACTGCGGTTGGAATCGCGGTTGGCTCAATTGGCGCTTGGGTCGGCACAACTGGAATGGTTGGCGTTGGTGTTGGGCGAGGCTCTTGCTCACGCTGACGATATTCAACCCCAACCAAACCTAGCACGACCAAATTGGTTTGGTGCAATTCCATGCGGCCCCGCTCGAACCACTGAAACGAAATTGGGTTGCCAGCAGGATCGCGGCCAACCAGCAATGGGCTAATGGGCAAGCCATAAATTTCGAGGCTGGTTGCACCTGGCGTTGTACCCACAGTTTCCCATTTGGTACGAAACGGCTCACATACATTAAAGCCAGTGCGTTCGAAATAGCGGCAACCAGCGCGGGCAGTTTCGCGTTCATGGCCGATGCGATAGAGTTCTGCACCCAAACGCCCAAGCTGTACCTCGAACTGGCGCGAGTGCTCAGGATGATATTCAAAGCGTGCTCGCTCAAAATATTGCACGGTAAAAATGCCGTTACTGGTTGTTTCACGAATTTCAGCAGTAATTGGATAGCCGAATTGACTTAGACCGCCGTTGGTCTCCCAATAGCGCCGAAATGCCCCGTTGATACAAAACCCAGTGCTCGAAAAACACAATGGTTGTTCAACGGCAGGCGGCTGATCATCATCTTCGGGGTTTTGGGCGGCAACCGGTTGCCAGCGCCAACTCGCCCAACTCACACAGATAAGTATCAACCCTAGCCCAAAGGCGAGCCGCCAACGGTGCATACGTCAATCCCCCTCACTAGGCAATAGTGGTTTGAGCACTCAAGGCAGTCAGGCGGGCACGTAAGGCCAACATTGCTGCTAAATTGCGCATCAAACGATAACCAAAAATTGGATCTTGCTCACAACGATTGAGAATTGCAGCCTGCGAAATGCAAATCACCCGCACACCTGCATCGCCTGCTTGGAGTCGCGCCGAACGCACACCGCCATCAACCAAGGCCAATTCACCAGCAATTTCATCGGCAAACAAGGTGGCGAGTTTGCGCTCTGGCCCTTCGGCTCCAAGGCTGCTTGGGTCGAGCCACACTTCCAAATGGCCGCGCACCACCACATACAGATCGTTTTCGCTGGATTGTTGGGCTGAAAGCACCACCGCCGGCTCAAGTTGCTGAATCTGGGCGTGATCGGCCAAGAAGGCTAAATCGTCGGGCCGCATTTGTTCAAATAAGGGAACATCGGCCAAACGTTGGGCGATGTCGGCAGGGGTTGGTTGCTCAGATGAATCTGGCTGCAATGCCATAAAGCCTCCAAACTAGGTTCATGCCTGTATTCTAGCGGTTCTTGAAGTGATCGGCAACATTGGCCCAATTTTGGCGTACAATGCTGACAGACCATTGGTCATCCCCCCAAATCGTGAGCAAAATATGTTAATATCCCCATACTGCCGATTTTGGTGGGACTCTGGAACTATATCATGCGGCGTGGTAATGGCATAGTCTGTGCTTTATAGCCAATCAGAATATCGAAACAAAAAATAACACATTACAAACAATGTTAAAAGGAGGTCACAGGGTGCACTGTCCTCATTGTAATGCACCCTGTCGCTACATTGGCGAGCAACGGGGCGCTGAAAAATATAATCGTGGCCGGAAGATGTTGTTGTGGACGTGTGTTGCCTGTGGTTCAACGTTAAGCCAATTGGTCGATAAGGACACGCCGATTCCATCGGTTGGCACACTTTCATCGCAGCAACAAACCAAAACAACCGTCGTCAGTGGTCGCTCTGCACGAGACTAAGCTGCTGGGCATCAAATGTTAGGTCGAGGTCTTGATCTTGGTGTAGTTGATAGCTGCTCGGCAAATCGAGTTGCAATACCCCATGCTGATAGCGCCACTCAATCCGTTGATGGCTCCCACGGAAACTTTGCCCAGCCACTTGGCCGCGATAGCTAGCCGTTGCATTTGGCGCTAGCTGGGCCGCCTCAGGCCGAATCAGCAAATAGGCTGCTTGGGTTTGCGAGCTTTGAATTTCAAATTGGCCTAAATTGGTTTCGACCAGCTGTAACTCAGAGCTAAGGCTGGTTTGCTTCACAATTGGTAATAAATTGGTCAGGCTCAAAAATCGCGCTACAAAGGCGGTTTTGGGCTGTTGGTAAATCGCTTGGGGTGTATCTAGTTGCACAATTTGGCCTGCATTCATCACGGCCAAGCGATCTGCCACCACAAATGCTTCATTTTGATCATGGGTTACATAGATCGCCGTCACTTCAGCCGCTTTGATGATTTGGCGCAATTCCTCGGTTAAGCGTTCGCGCAACGTCCGATCCAACGATCCCAAGGGTTCGTCAAGCATCAATAATTGCGGTCGCGGCGCTAATGAACGCGCCAAGGCCACCCGCTGACGTTCGCCGCCCGATAATTCGAGAACCGAGCGTTGTTGATAGCCAACTAAGCCAACTAATTCGAGCATTTCGGCGACCCGCTGTTGGCGCTGAATTTTAGCCATGCCTTCCATGCGCAGGCCGAATTCGATGTTCTCGCCAACATTGCGATGGGGAAAGAGCGCCCAATCTTGGAACATCAGGCCAAAATTGCGCCGATGAATCGGAATGGGATTAAGCGGTTGGCCATGCAACAACAACTGGCCTTGATCAGCAGATTCAAGGCCAGCAATGATTCGCAAGAGGGTCGATTTACCACAACCGCTGGGGCCAAGCAAGGCCAAAATTTCACCACGATTGATCGTTAGTTCAATCTCGCGTAAGACGATTGTTTGTTCAAACTGCTTACGAATGCCTTGCATGTGCAACATAGTTTATCCACGACTGCGTTGAGTGAGGCCAATCCCAAGCAATAGTATAGCAAGAATTGCCGCACCAACCCACCAATTGTGCTGTGGATCTGCGGCGGCACTAGTATCGGGCAAGACTGCTGGAATAACGGTAGGTGTGGCAGTAATGCCGCTGCCTTGTTCGGGTGTAAGCGTGGCAATTGCTTCAATCGTGGCGGTGCTGCTGATTGAAACGGTTGGTGTGGTAATCACCACCTCGGTCGCACTCACCGCAATCGTAGCGGTCACTTGATTAATTGCCGTGGCGTTGGGCGTTGGCCGTGGCGTGCGGGTTGGGGTTGGCGTGCCAGGCGCACCAATAATCCGAATTGGCACATCGTCGGCAGCAGGCGCGAGATCGTTCCCAAAGCTATCGCCAGCACCAACCACGCGAGCGCTATTGGTGGTTTGCTCAATCCCCTTGAGCGCCGTAAAGACTGTCGTGATTGAGATAAATTCGTTAGGTGGCAGGCGCATAGGGCGTGGCGGGGTTAGCACATTCGCCCAGGTTAGGCGGCCTGGCTCAATTATATCGGGCATTGGCTCCGATGCAATAAATTGCAGTGCGGTTGGATCAAAGGTGTCTTCCAACGGCAAGCGCACAACATCAACTAAACCAGCATTTTGCACCCGAATTGTGAAGGTGATGCGTTGCCCAGCTTGGGGCAGCACTCCATCATCAAGTGTTTTTTCGAGTGGCGTTTGACCGCCAACTGCTTCATTATCGTGCTCGGCCTCGCCATCGCCCACCAAATTGCCCAATGAATCGTAGGCATCGTGGGTTGCAGCATGGTTGACCACCCGTGGCGAGGGATGTTCGGCGGTGAAGCGCACTAAAATCACCACTTGCTCACCAGGAGCTAATGGCCCAGTCGTTTCCAGAATGTTGTCCCAATTGATCACACCAGTGCTGGCGTTGTGGGTATCTTCGGCTGGAGTGGCATTGATATAGCCCAACACCGAACGATCATAGGTATCAACGACTGGCAAGGTGATCACGGTGGTATGCCAGTTGTTGGTGATCGTGATGGCGAAGGTCAGGGTTTCGCCAACCATCACCACATTGCTCGATTTGAGCAAGGTTTTTTCAACCCGCAAGCCATTGCTTTGGGCAGCGGCGGGTCGCACCGAACCCCCAAAAAATAGAACTCCGACTACCAACAGAAAAAGTGCGGTCGTGATGGCCAACAACAAACCAAGCATGCGCGAACGAAGCATCGTGTTGCTCCTTTGCGTTAATTAAAAAGTGGTTAAATACTACCATAGAACGTATCAAGTGATGTAGAGGTCAGGGGCCGGTTGTTAGGGGCCAGGTTAAGCTTTGATCCACGAATTACACGAAGCACACGAATGCTGATCTTTAGCCACGAATTACACGAAGCACACGAAGGCTTCATTTTCGCCACGAATTACACGAATTACACGAATGCTGATCTTTAGCCACAGATTGCACAGATTATTCAGATTGTTGTTCCTATAGCCAATAACCTCATCTTCGTGCTCTTTGTGCTCTTCGTGGATCAAATATCAATCTAGCCCCTGACCCCTGACAGCTGGCCCCTCATCCCTAACAATGCCTTTTTGACATTCATCCGTGAGACGGGTAGAATCGCGATAGCCTACGAGTTCACTCGAACAGGAGTCAATTGTGTCCGCATATTTGGTCACTGTTTGCCCACGCGAGGCCGACAACCACGAACGGCTGTACCTTCTCGCCGGCGATCTTTCCTCAGAAGATGTCCAACGCCTGACCCTCGAATTACTGCATGATCCCGTTGCCCATACTGCTACCTGGCAAGCGCTTGATGCTGAGCTAGCTGCGCCCAAAGCTGGAGCATTAGTGGAGATTGCCTTTCGTCCAGGCGTGACCGATAACGAAGCTGAGACGATTTTAGTTGGCGCACGCCATATTGGGATTAATGGCTTGAAACAGGCCAAAACCCTGCGTCGCGTCTATGTGTCCGATGTGCAAGACGAAGCTGTTTTGCGTCAATTTGCTGGTGAACATCTTTTAAATGATTTGATTGAAACTGCTTATTCTACCCTTGAGGCTCGTAGCGCTGAACGTTTGCAGTTTTATCAACACTTATTACAACTCCCTGCTCCCCACACGCCCACGATCACCCGCGTGGCTTTGCGCGGAGTCAGCGATAGCGAACTCGAACGGATTAGCCGTGAGGGCATTTTGGCCTTGAGTTTGGCTGAAATGCAGGCAGTTCGCGATTATTTTGAAGATTTAGGCCGCGACCCAACCGATGGCGAGCTGGAAACCCTCGCTCAAACCTGGTCGGAGCATTGCCGCCACAAAACCTTCCGCGCCACGATCAGCTATCAACAATCGGCCTCGGATGCGGGAATTGATGCTGCTTTGCACCCAGCCTTGGCTGAACTCAATGCTGCCAACGGCGCAACAATCAATGGCTTACTCAATCATTATTTGCGCAGCGCTACCAACGCTGTTAGCAACGAAGCCTTGCTCTCGGCATTTGTCGATAATGCTGGGATTGTGGCTTTCGATGAGCAGTATGAAATTTCCTTCAAGGTCGAAACTCACAATCACCCTTCAGCGCTTGAGCCATTTGGTGGCGCAAATACCGGGGTTGGCGGGGTTGTGCGCGACGTGTTGGGGGTTTCAGCCAAGCCAATCGCCGTAACCGATGTGCTGTGTTTTGGCTACCCTGATTTGCCAGAAAGCGAGCTTTCGCAAGGTGTGCTGCACCCTCGCCGGATTCGCGAAGGTGTCGTGGCTGGGGTACGCGATTATGGCAACAAACTCGGCATCCCGAATGTCAACGGGGCAGTTTGGTATGACCATGGCTACACCGCTAATCCATTGGTATTTTGTGGCACGCTGGGCATTGCCCCACGCGGCAGCCACCCACGCGGCGTTCAAGCAGGCGATGCAATTGTGGTAATCGGCGGACGCACTGGCCGCGATGGCATCCATGGCGCGACCTTCTCGTCGGTGGAATTAACCCACGACACCGCTGAAACGGTTGGGGCTGCGGTGCAAATCGGCGATCCCGTGACCGAAAAAACCGTAATCGATGTGTTGTTGCAAGCCCGCGATTTAGGCTTGTATAGTGCAATTACCGATTGTGGCGCGGGCGGGCTTTCCTCGGCGGTCGGCGAGATGGGCGAAGAAACTGGCGCAGTAGTTGAATTGCGCGATGTGCCGCTCAAATATGCTGGATTGCAACCATGGGAAATTTGGATCTCTGAAGCCCAAGAGCGCATGGTCGTTTCCGTGCCGCCGCAGAATGTCCAACCCTTGCTTGATCTTTGCCATGGCGAAGATGTTGAGGCAACCGTGATTGGCCACTTTACCGCCGACGGCGTGCTGACGGTCAAGCACAACCAATTAACCGTGGTTGAGCTGGATATGGCCTTTTTACATAGCGGCGGGGTGCAATTTAAGCTGAATGCTGATTGGCAACCAAGCCCAGCGCCAGCCGCCCAACCAGCCGCTATCGATCACAATGCCTTGCTCAAGGCAACTTTGAGTCAGCCAATCGTGGCCAGCAACGAAAACATCGTGCGCACCTACGACCACGAAGTGCAGGCAGCGACCGTGCTCAAACCCTTGGTTGGCGTGAACGAAGATGGCCCAGGCGATGCGGGGGTGCTGCAACCACGGGTCGATTCAAACCGTGGCGTGGTGCTTGGCTGTGGCCTAAATCCGTTGTATGGCAAAATCGATCCTTATTGGATGGCCTTAGCAGCGGTTGATGAAGCGCTACGCAATATTGTGGCTGCTGGCGGCGACCCCGAACAAACCTGGATTTTGGATAACTTCTGTTGGGGCGACCCCAAATTGCCTGACCGTTTGGCAGGTTTGGTACGAGCTTCGGCTGGTTGTCACGATGCAGCCTTGGCGTATCGCACACCCTTTATTTCGGGCAAAGATTCGCTCAACAACGAATATCGCGATGCAGAAGGCAAGCGCGTGGCGATTCCGCCAACCTTGCTGATTTCGGCCATGGCCTTAGTGCCCGATGTGTTGCAAACAATCTCGATGGACGCGAAAGCCGCTGGCAATGCGATCTACTTGGTTGGTTTGACTCACGACGAACGGGGTGGGGCCGTCAGCGGCTTAGTTGGCGGCATTGATAATGGCAATCTGCCCAAGGTTAATCTGGCGACCGCGCCAAGCGTGCACAAAGCCATGCATGCGGCGATTCGCGCCAATAGCGTGCGATCTTGCCACGATTTGAGCGAAGGTGGCTTAGCGGTCGCCGCAGCCGAAATGGCCTTTGCTGGCGGTTTTGGCTTGAGCTTAGAATTAAGCGCAGTGCCAACATCAAGCAGCTTGAGCGCTGATGCCTTGTTGTGGAGCGAATCGACCACCCGTTTCTTGGTCGAAGTTGAACCAGCACAAACCGCTAATTTTGAAGCCCAACTGAACAACATTGCTTATGCCAAAATCGGCCAAGTGCTGGCTGAACCACGCCTGATCATCAATGATTTGGCTGGCCAGCCGATTATCGACAGCGATTTGGCCAGCCTCAAGGCCGCATGGCAAGCCTAAATGGGCAAAGGCTTAGCGCTCCACGTTGTAAAGGTTCATTGCATTGGCAACAATCTGAACCCCTCACCCCCAGCCCCTCTCCCATTGCGATGGGCGAGGGGAGTGGTTTCCCCCTCGCCTGCTGGGCGAGAGAAGGGGCTGGGGGTAAGGGAATATTGGCTGGGGTTAATGTCATAAACCATTGCGCTCAACCCGCTAGGCCTTTGGCTTTTAACCTACAATAAGGACAAGGGTTATGGAAGAACGGCCACTTTTAGATGATGAAGAATTTGGCGATGTTGTCGAGGAGCGTTTAGAGCAACTTGGCGGCATTGAAGAACTGAGCCGCGATAGCATGGAGATTCGTTTTCGCTGGCATGGACGGGCGGTCGTCTCCGAACTAGAGCATTTTTACAAGGCCTATCGCCGCTCACCAGAACAACTTGAATCGATTTTGCAATCGCTCGAAGCGGCGGTTCGCTCGTTTGCACCCGATCGCGGCCAAGAGCTATGGGATGAACTGGAAGATCGGGTTTATCCGATGATCAAGCCAGCTTCGATGTTGCTCGAAGTAGCCGAGCGAAATTTGCCCCAATTGGTCTATCGACCATTTCTAGCCGATTTGATCGTGTGCTATGTGATCGACGAGCCAGAGAGCGTGGCCTACATCAACGAGGAACATCTCAAAACCTGGGGCGTACTCGAAACCACGATCTACACCAAAGCCGTGGATAACCTGCGCACCAAAACCCTCAAACCTGGCATGGCTCAAGTGGTGGGCGAGGGCAATCAAATGCTCTTTATCTACTCGACCAGCGATGGCTATGATGCAGCGCGAATTCTCTTGACCGATGTTTTGAGCGAATGGGCCGATTTATTGCCTGGAAACTTGGTGCTGGGAATTCCCAACCGCGATTTCTTGATTGGCTTCAGCGATGCCAACCCTGAAATTTTGCAACGGATTGCCATGCAAATTGCCCAAGATGCCTACAAACTCGATTATGGCCTGAGCGATCAGCTTTGGACGATCAAACAAGGCCAAATTTTGATTTACGAGTACGATTGGTCATCAAGCGAACGTAAAAATTAGCGTGAGGTTTGGTGCATGGCAGCAATGTTCATTGGAATTACGGTCATTTGTTATGCCGTAGCGATTTTATTGTGGCTGCGCTTTCGCTCATACCGCTATTTGCTGGTGGTGATTGCAGGCCATTGCACCATCATAGCCGAGCCGATTTTGCAACGTTTGTATAGCCTAACCTACCCTGACAATGTGGCAGCAATCACCATGTTTGGTAATGCTGTGCCAATCTATGCGTTGCTGGCGGCTAGTTGGATTGGCTCATTGCCAGTGTTATTGATGTATTTTGGGCAACAGCAACATTGGTGGACGCGCCATTACCTGACTGGGGTGATAGCGTATGTGGCGCTCGTGCTCTATCACATTATCATTCAAGGGCTGGCCGCTCGCACTGGGTTATGGCGTTATAGCCAAAGTGTTGGAGCGTGGGGGATTAATTTCTATCTCTTGATGGCGGTTTTTGCTGGGCTAAGCTCATTACTATTGTTCTATGCCATGGTTGCCAGCCGCTATTATGCCGCCGAAATTGCCGTGCCAACCCTCGTTGCCGCCAGCATCGGATCACCGTTGATCTGCTTTGGCTTGCTGGGAGCGCCGTTCTGGCTACCACGCTTAATCGGCAGCAGCGGCAATTTTACCAAGCCTGCGTTACTGGTAATTGCGGGGCTGGTGCTGTGGGTGGTGCATTTGGCCAGCGCTGGCATTCACGCTTCGCGCCAACAACATGTGATTGAACGTTAATCGAACATAGTGCATAGAACATAAACATTTGAATAATCGACCTTCACAATAAGGAACTCTGATTATGACAAAGGTATTGGTGCTGCGAGCACCGGGGATTAACTGTGATGCCGAGGCCGCCGAAGCCCTCGAATTAGCGGGAGCCAAGGCCGAGCGGGTTCACGTTAACCGTTTGGCTGAAGGCAGCATTCAATTGGCCGATTATGGCATGTTGCTGATTCCAGGCGGCTTTGCTTATGGCGACCACCTTGGCGCAGGCCGCATGTTGGCAGTCGATCTGATCTATCGTTTGCGCGAGGATCTGAGCCGTTTTGTGGCTGATGGTCGGCCTGTGCTAGGCATTTGCAATGGGTTTCAGGTGTTGGTCAAAACTGGCCTTTTGCCCAGCGATAAAGTTGGTCAAGCAACCTTAATCGATAACGCCAGTGGCCATTATGAATGTCGCTGGATCAAATTGGGCCTCAACAGTGCTAGCCCGTGTGTCTTTACCCAAGGCTTGAGTGGCACGCTTGATTTGCCAGTTGGCCATGGCGAAGGGCGATTTCTGACCGATCAAGCTACGCTCGAAAAGCTCCAAGCCAATAATCAAATTGTGGTGCAATACCTCGATCAAGCAGGCCAGCCAACCATGGAATATCCTGCTAACCCCAATGGAGCATTAAACGCGATCGCGGGCATTTGCAATCCAGCGGGCAACGTATTTGGTTTGATGCCCCACCCTGATCGAGCGTTCTTACCACAACATCACCCACAATGGCGACGACGCGGCCTTGATCTCGAAGGCCCAGGCATGGCAATTTTCCGCAACGGCGTGCGAGCAATGGCCCTAGTTTAAGCTCAATGGCGCAACAGATTTCTGCTGTTGCGCCATATTCAATTTCAATTAACGTGCTTGAGCGCCGCTACTTGATTACGTGGTGAACCACCCCAATTGTCTAGTGCATCAATATCAGCGCCGCTAGCAACCAGCAGGCGGGCTGCTGCCGACTGTTCATGCCACAATGCCAAGGTAAGCGGCGTGCCACCATCAGAACCACGCGGCTCTAAGCCAGCACCCCGCTCAAGCAGATATTCGAGCACCGCAAGTTGACCAGATTTACTGGCCCAATGTAAGGCAGTATAGCCCCATTGATCGCGCTGGTGTAACGCATGGCTATCAGTTTCGACTAAGGCTTCGACCCTCGCTAGATCGCCCATACCTGCCGCCATCCACAAATCAGGTTTCACCCCATGAGCCAGCAAAAACTCAACAATTGCCGTCTGCTCACGTTCAACTGCGAGTCGTAAGGGTGTCCGTCCATACCGATTAGGAGTGCTGCCCACCTCAGGATTGTGCTTCAGCAATTGTTCCAAGAGATCAGTGCGGCCAAGCATTGCGGCAATAAACACATCGGGCGTTGCCCCATGATCCAACAAGATCGCAGCAGTGGCATTGTGATCATAAGCAACAGCAAGTTGCAGGGCGGTTTCGTTGCGTTTGGTTCGTGCAGCAATATCGGCACCATGCGCCAACAATTCAGCAATCGCCTCAACTTGACCATTCCATGCCGCCAAATGCAAGGCAGTATATCCCCCTTGATCGCTGACCTGAATGTTAGCCGCAGATTGAGCTAGCAGATCACGCAAGGCTGGCTCAGTGCCAAGCAAACTAGCAGCCAAGATCGGCGCAGCATTGCTATGAGTCAACAACAAGGCTGTGAGTTCAGGTGCTGCTTGCCGTTTGCGGGTTCCGGCAGCATGAGCAGCCAAATATAACGGTGAACGACCACGAGCATCCAGGTTATTGGGATCGGCATGAGACGCTAATAGCAACTCAGCCATGGCTTGATTGCCCCGATCGGCAGCGACATGCAAAGGTGTGGCAGCTGGCGGATGGGTCTGATTGCCAGTTGTACGGGTGTGTACTAGCTCAGGATTTTGCTTGAGCAGTGTCGCTGCCTGATCGTCGTGATCAAGGATGATTGCTGAGAAAATATCGATCATTGCGCCGTTTGCGATCAAATAGGAGCACAGATCTGGATGATTGCCCCATTGATGACCTGGGCGACGAATGCAACTAGCAGCCAAATGTAATGGTGTTTGCCCAGCATGATCAACTGGATTAATATCTGCGCCTCGTTCCAATAGCATGTCGACAATATCAGGTCGGGTGACCCAGCGTACCATCGCATGCAGTGGCGTGCCACCATGCAGATCACGCGCATTGGGGTCAGCCCCAAGTTCAAGGAGCTGCTTGACCAAGCGCTGTTCACCATTCCAAGCAGCGATGTGTAGCGGGGTCTGGCCAATCGGCGCATTTGCATATTGCTCTGGATGGCTCACCAAGCCATTAGCAATTGCGGGATTAGAAGGATTGAAACTCATCCGTGCTAGCTCTGGCTGTACTTCTAGAATCTCAGTAGCAATTGAGCTTTGACCAGAACGAAGTGCCTCAAAAAGCCGCACTTCGATCATTGAATTATTCATGGAAGTTCCTTTCCTGCTCAACAAATCGATTTGGGGAGTTTCAATATACGGGATTGGGTTCGCTACGTCAAAAGCTGGTTGAAGGAACTTAGCTAGCAATCTGTAAGTATTTTGGCGTAGAACAATGGCTGGGTTTGAGGCTTTGGAGGCTTGTGGGGCATTCGGGTTGATAGCTCGAAAAGCAAGTAGGCCTTGATCAATCAGATCGATCAAGGCCGTTTAGCAATTTAGGCTAATTTGCGCAGGCGTAGGCCAACCAATACGCAGGTTGCCAATACACCAAGCAGAATTGGCAAGGCCAGATTTGAGCTTGAACTAGTGTCCGGTAACATCCCAGGCAAGCCAGGTTGTTGAACTGGTATGGCCGTCGAGCCATCAACGGGAGCTAAGGTTGGGGTAAGTGTAATGCCAATCTTGGCAAGTTCAATAAATGGATAGGTTTTTTGTAGCACCGCCTGAACAGCCGAACAAGTGGACATCGTATCAGGCTGTGGGGTCGATGAATCACGCCGAAAACCACCATCAGCCAGCTGCAAACGCCGCAAAGCGTTGACTGGATTGTTGATATTATCGCCCCATGGTTCAGCCTTGGGATCACCACCAGTTGCTAAAATAGCTTGGATGGCCAAGGATGTAGAAATTGCATCTTTAAACGCCGATGGCGGAAAGTTGCGATTGCCGACAAACCCCCGATCACCATCTTGCTGGGTTTGCAAGAAGGCCAAAGCCGCAGGAATTGCCGCAGATTGCTTTTGATCAGCTGCGACTAAGGCCTGAATTTGTAAGGCGGTGTTTTGAGTGCTGGTATTCCACGACCCATCAGCTAACTGTTGATCAAGAATTGTCTGGATCGTCTGTGGCTCGATCGCCTCGCCAGCAGCTTTTAAGGCCATCATCACCAAGGAATTCTCATACAAGTTTTCGCCATACATGCCAGTTGTCGGATTGTAACTCTGAATAATCGCCGCTACCAAATCAACTCCACCAACCGAGCGGGGATCATGACCGGTTAGCAATTGAGCCATGACAATCGCCGCAGCTTTATCGGGATGCCCAATATAGCTCCGAGCCTGTTGCTCAATAAACCGTTGCGTGGCTGGATCAATTTGATAGCCCGCAGCATGCAAGGCATACACCGAACAAGCAGTTGGATCAAGTGGAGAGTGATAATACGAATCAAAACTGCCATCCGACTGCTGCTGAGTCAGCAACCAATCAGCCCCACTATTTTTCTCCACCGTTTGAGCAGCAATTGGGACCGCTACCAAAAAACCGATTAGGACTAACAGCCAACGATAACGAACAATGGTTTGAAGCATGCCAATACCTCCTAGAACCACACAGATCAGCCCAGCAATCGTGGCCAGCAAAACCAATGATCAATCAGACTGATACAAGTATTATGAAAACCTCATGCCTATATAGGTATAGGCCTAAAGTCATGATTTTATACCTATTGACATAGAAAGACCCTCAGTTCAACGAGAGAACTGAGGGTCTTTGTTTGATTGAGACTTAAAATTTACTCACATGGTGGGCGATGTTGAGCATTGATCGTTTCGCGGTAGGTTAGGGCATGAATGGCTCGCACCCCAGCCTTGGCGCTATCGCCCGAAACCACTAAGCTAATTGCACATTCGGATGAGCCTTGAGCAATCGCAATCACATTGATTTCAGCATCGCCAATCGCGCTAAACACCCGTTTAGCCACCCCAGTTGTGCCGCGCATCCCCGCACCAACTGCCGTAATGATCGAAACCCCTTCTTCGAGGGCGATCGTATCGATATCGCGGCGTTCGAGTTCGATCGCTAGCTCTTGGTTCAGCGATTCGACCACGCGCTTTGCGCCGCCATCGGGGATGACAAAACAGATGCTTTGCTCGGATGAAGCTTGCGAAATCATCAAAATACTAGCATCTTCACGGGCTACCGCACCAAAAGTACGGGCGGCAATCCCAGGCACACCCAACATGCCACGACCTGCCACGGTGATCATGGTCAGATTGTGAATTGCAGTAACTGCTTTGATTGCGCCAACGATTGGCTCAGTTTTGCCCACAATCACCGTGCCTGAATGGCTAGGATTGAAGGTATTTTTGACTCGCAAGGGAATGCCACGCTCGACCACAGGCCGAATCGTTTTGGGATGCAGCACTTTCGCGCCGTAATAAGCCAATTCGCTAATTTCATTGTAGGAAAGCGTACTGATCACATGGGCATCGGGAGCAATTCGGGGGTCGGCAGTCATCACCCCATCAACATCGGTATAGATCCAAACTTCGCTAGCTTCGAGCGCCGCGCCTAGAATCGCAGCACTCCAATCGGAGCCACCACGGCCAAGTGTGGTTTTTACGCCCGCCAAGGTTGCGCCGATAAAACCTGTGACCACTGGGGTGATCCCTTGATCCAAGATTGGGCCAAGGGTAGCGGTGGTGCGCTCAGTGGTTTCGGGCATCAACGGCGAAGCATCTTGATAGCGATCATCGGTAACGATCAGATCGCTGGCATCAAAATGTTGCGCAGGCACGCCCAAATGGCGCAAGGTTGCGGCCACAATGCGGGCACTCATGCGCTCGCCCAAGCCAGCAATCGCATCGAGCGTGCGCGGAGTCAATTCGCCCAAAACCCGCACACCTTCGCACAAACGGGCACACTCATCGAGCAAGCCATCAATTTCGGCTTGGATCGCAGCCTGTTCTGCATCAAGCAACTCGCCAATCACATCATGATGACGCTGACGTAACTCAGCATGGAGAGCTGCTACAGCAGCAGCATCGCCCGTCGTTTGAGCAACCCGCACAATATTCAATAACTTATCGGTGACACCGCTGAGGGCCGACACCACCACAACAACATGATCCCAAGTAGTGCGATTAGTGGTAGTGATTGCAGTTAAGCCACGAATAGCTTCAGCTGAACCGACCGACGTACCACCAAATTTCGTCACTAGCAAACGCATAACGTGCTCCAAATGAAAAATTGAATCCACCTTGCAGGCGAGCAACAACTCAACAACTTTTTTGCCCCCAGCAATTAAGTTGCTGCCCAAGTGCCTGAATGTGGCTAAATCAATAGCGTCAAAACCCAGCTCACTCTCACCGCGCCACTACAAATTTAAGGCGGCGACCACAGCGCTCAATTCAGCAGGGATAGCCTGTGGAACCGAGAACTGCTCGACTGCCAATTGTGGGTCTTTCAAGCCATGGCCAGTAATCACTGCTACAAAACGGCCATTGGGATCGATACTGCCAGCAGCCAAGAGTTTGCGAATACCCGCAACCCCCGCCGCCGAAGCTGGTTCGCAGAAAACGCCTTCAAGTGCCGAAAGATCGCGCCAAGCCGCCAAAATTTCTTCATCGCTGACATGATCGATCGTGCCAGCCGATTCGTCGCGAGCATTAACTGCCAACTGCCACGAAGCTGGATTGCCAATTCGAATCGCGGTTGCCACGGTTTCAGGATAAGCAATTGGCTCACCGCGCACGATCGCCGCTGAACCAGTCGCTTCAAAACCCAAAATTTTGGGCAAGCTTTCGGAGCGATGCGCTTCGTAATAGCGTTTGAAGCCCATCCAATAGGCCGAAATATTGCCAGCATTGCCAACTGGCAAGGCCAAATAATCGGGTGCATCGCCGAGTACATCGCAAATTTCGTAGGCAGCAGTCGCTTGGCCTTCCAAGCGATAAGGATTAACTGAGTTGACCAAGGTAATTGGGTGTTGTTCGGCCAACACGCGCACCATATCCAAGGCTTGGTCGAAATTGCCTTCGATCACCAAGAGTTTGGCTCCGTACATCAAAGCTTGAGCCAATTTACCCAAGGCGATTTTGCCAGCAGGCACGACCACCACACATTCCATGCCCATGCGAGCGGCATAAGCAGCGGCGGCAGCACTGGTATTGCCAGTTGAGGCGCAGACTACGGCTTTGCTGCCAGCTTCGAGCGCTTTGGCAATCGCCATGACCATGCCGCGATCCTTGAACGAACCAGTTGGATTCATGGATTCTAATTTGAGCCACAACTCGCGCACCCCAAGGTGAGCAGCCAAGCGTGGCACATTGATCAACGGTGTATTGCCCTCGTGCAACGTAACAATTGGCGTTTGGGCAGTGATCGGCAAAAATTGGCGGTAGCGTTCGAGTAATGGCACCGCCGAAGCATGGGTGGTTAGCTGACTCATAGCTGGTGTGTCCTACAAAAAAGCCCCTTCCCAATGCGGAAAAGGGCATCATCGCCGATGGCGCTGATTATAACATATTTAGATTATTGTTGAGTTAGTTACTGAAGATTGGCTACTTTATTTTAACCACGAAGAACACGAATTGCACGAAGGCTGATTTTTAGCCACAAATTCCACGAGTAATCGTCTGATCCCCATCGGTGCTCTATGCTCTATATTCTATGCTCATCCCACTGCATTACCAGCTTCGGGTTGCGGTTACGGCTCAGTTTAACAATAGGTCACGCACCAAGCCAACTGCCAATAATCCAATAACATGGCAAGCAACGATTAACCAAAAGCCCTGTAAAAAAGTCTTTTTTTGTGATTTATGGCGGAGAAACCAAATGCCAATCACAGCGCCTAAGGTTCCGCCAAAGGCCACAAACAACAGCAGTGTGCGCTCGGCAATGCGGCGATTACGCCCTTTTGATTGTTGCTTATCGAGAAAAAAGGCCAGAAAAGTGATGAATGAAATCACGATCAGGCCAATCCAGCCATAACTATAACCAAAACTAAACGCTGCAACAAGCCCAAATGCCACCAATATATGTCCAAGATCGATGGGGATCAGCCCTTGTTTCGCCATTGTTCAACCTCAATCACAAATGATGCAGGCTATTATAACGAAAAACAGCGACGATCTAGAAATGCTAGATCGCCGCCGTTTGAACAATTATTCAGGGTTGAGCTTAGCCGCAGTGGCCTGGGCCAATTAGGCCATTGTTGAAGTTATCCAATTGGGTGGCGTAGCTCGTGCCAGTGTTAGAAGCTGAGCCACTTGGTTTGCTGCCTAATGGATGTTGTTGCAACCAAGCGTCAGCAGCAGCGATGGTCGCATTGACCGTGCTACCATTAGCACCTTGGGCAACATTCAACTTGGCAGCGATCAATTGGTGAGCCAAGATGTAGGTGGCATCGCCGCGTGGCGAGGTGTTGAAAATTGCCATCAATTGGCTTTGAGTGTAAACCACACCACCAATGCTCAAACTGGTTACTGGCCAGGCGTTTGGATGGTTCTTCCAGTAACCTTGGGTATAGGTGCAATCTTTGCCAGTAGGTGTGCTCGTGGCGGTTGGGACTGGTGTCTTAGTCGCGGTCGGCACTGGTGTCTTAGTCGCGGTTGGCGCTGGCGTGCTTGTGGCCGTTGGCGCTGGTGTCTTAGTCGCGGTTGGCATCGGAGTCTTGGTTGCGGTTGGGACTGCCGTTGGCGTTGGATAGGCGGTTGGTTCTGGCGTGTTGGTTGGTGCAACTGTTGGCTCTGCCGTTGGCTCTGGTGTACTGGTTGGTGCAACTGTTGGCTCTGCCGTTGGTTCTGGCGTGTTGGTTGGTGCAACTGTTGGCTCTGCCGTTGGTTCTGGTGTATTGGTTGGTGCAACTGTTGGCTCTGCCGTTGGTTCTGGCGTGTTAGTTGGCGTTGTTACACCACAATAGTTGGTTCCACCAATATGGCGAGCCGAAAGCAAGCGCTCGTTATAGCGTTGACCATCAAGCGAATGCAATACAGACCCATAGAACACGTCAATTTGGGCAGCACATTCAGGCACTGCAACGCTTAAAGAAACAGTGGTGTTTGGCCCAACTCGGCCAATTGCCCACGAATAAATCAATTGATGATCAATGATTTCATCAAATTTTTGATACGAAGCCATACCTACATCGTAGGAACATGTGCTTGATTTATTCCAAATTTTGCCCACTGTATTGCTTGAGAACCAGCCCGAAAGATCAACTTGTGGGTTACAGACTGGGGCGGCAGTTGGGGCTGTGGTTGCAGTTGGGGCTGCGGTTGGGGCAACCGTTGGCTCTGCCGTTGGTTCTACGGTTGGCTCAGCAGTTGGCTCAGTGGTTGGTTCAGCAGTTGGTTCAACGACTGTCTCAACACTGGCTGATTCTACGCCTTTGCTCACATTGGCAAAGCTGGCACTTGGCCCACCTGCCACCAAAATTGTTGCAAGTAGCACAACCCGCGTTGTCCATCGTCGCAGTGTCGGGGTCATAGGAACTCCTTACAATAAAAAATTAGTTAAAAAAATAATAAATTAGTTAAACCATAAAAATAAATGAAGCTACTAGCTAGTATAATGTCATTGATTCGTAATCGCTAGTTCAACATGAGCGTGATCTTTTTGTAGTAAGAGGACTAGATTGAGCTAGTACTGGTACTAATTCAACCCGTAAGGTTCTTCGTAAGGTGGCACAGAAACAAATAGTACTCTATTAGTAGAATATTAATTAAATAGCTGTTTATTTGACCTAATTAAATCTAATATTTCATTTTTATCAAAAATTTTATTTGTTTAATTAAAAAACGACTTGATTTATTTAATTTTCCACTTAAATAACTTAACTATTATCATCACTACATGATCATTGCTCCATAAACCAAGCTCAAGCAACAATCGGCTATACTAAGCCAAGCATCGTGTGTGGATAGGTGGATTATGCTGCATGGTTTGCGTTCGCGCTGGGGCAATATTGGGGCATTGTTGCTGTTGTGGCTGATTATCGGTTGGTGGGCTAATGCGCAGCCAACCCACTCAGCGAATGTGTTGCAGCATACGCCAACCAGCGTTGGCGGCTTGTATGGCCTTGAGCAATCGAATAGCTTGCCAGGCGCAACAGGCCCGACTACCCGCAACTACCGCTGGAGCAATGGTAATTTCCAAGTACCACTCTGGCCTGCCAGCAACCATGCGCGGTTGGTTCAGTTTGAATATTTAGCCCCATTTGGCCCAACCAGCCTGCAATTTGAGCAAACGCAAGCCCTCAGCCTAGCGTTGCAACCTGAACTACGTCAAATCAGCCTATTTGTGCCCGCCGATGTACAACAATTGCAATTGCTCAATCAGCCAAGCGAGCAGAACGGACGCAACTTGGGTTTGTTGCTCAGTCACCTGAGTTGGCGAGAGCTTGGTTCAAACGGCTGGGCTGCTTTACCTGATGCTACGCCGTTTAATCGCAGCAATTTGGCCTTGCTCTGTGGCGTAGTGCTATTGCTTAGTCTTGGCTTAGCGCGCCATTGGCTAGCGCTCGCTGTCAGCGGCTTGAGCCTTGGCTTGGCAGCCTTAGCATGGTCGGGCAATTGGCTCAATCGGGCGGCGCTCAACAGCTTAAGTCAATTGCTGCTGGTGGCAGCCTTGGCAGTTGGCGCATACCATATTTGGCAGCGCTGGCCACGCCCAGTTAATTGGCGCTGGGTGTTGGTGGCGATTTGGCTGATCACAACGCTGTGTTTGTGGACTCCGACAGTACAATATGATGGCGTTGGCTATTACGCTTACTTGCGTTCGGCAGGTATTGATCACGATTTTGATTTTAGCAACGAGTTTAGCCAAACCCCTTTAGAACTCAACACCGGCGTGAAATTGACCAACACAGGCTACGCCGCCAACCCGTGGAGCGTTGGCCCAGCCATGGCGTTCGCACCTTTATGGTGGATCGGTCATGGTAGCGCTTTGCTTGGTGGTTGGCCCAGCGATGGCTATAGTCAACCGTATCTTGCTTTGACCACTTGGGGCAGCGCTTTAGCTGGATTGATCTTCATCCTGAGTTGCGAGGCTGTGCTACGTCGCCAATTCAGCCCTAAAATCGCTGCCCTCGCCACAATCAGCGTTTACCTTGGTAGCAATTTGCTCTATTACAGTCTCTTTCAAGGAGCATATGCCCACAGCCTTTCGGCGGCTTGTGTGAGCTTGCTGGCGTTGGCTAGTTTGCGTTTGCGTGAGCAACCAAGCCTTGGGCGTTGGGCGCAACTCGGCTTAAGCATGGGCGCAACCATCGTTAGCTATTGGATTGGCGCGTTGGTGCTGATTCTGCCAGCGCTACTGCTTTGGCCGTTGCTGGTTGGCAAACAACGCCTAGCATGGCCGAATTTAATCAAAGGCATTGGCATAGCCACAATTGCAGGATTCATTGTGGTATTACCGCAGTTGGCGATGTGGCGCTTACTCTATGGCGCGTGGCTGACAATTCCGCAAGGTGGTAATTTTGCCACACCGCGCAGCAGCCAACTCTGGCCCATGCTGGTTGGCTCGCTCTATGGCATGCTCTGGTGGACACCAATCTATGTGCTAGGTTTGGTTGGATTAGGCTTGAGCATTCGGCAACGGCAGGCTTGGCCGTATCTCGCAGCAGTAATTATTTATTTGATTTATATTTCGCGCTTGCCCGATTGGCATGGCAGTGGAGCCTTTGGTTTACGCCGCTTGACCACGCTTGCGCCTTGTTTGGCTTGGGGCGTGGCGGCCTTACTGCAACGTTGGCGACGCTGGCCAGGCGCAGCCATCGGCTTAATCGCCAGTTTGGTTGGCTGGAATCTCGCTCTGATGGCACGTTATATCACCTATGCGATTCCACGGGGCTATCCGGCGATTGCCGAGTTACCACTTAGTGCTATTTTGCTCTCCGACCAACCACTAGAGGCCTCGCGGCTTGGTTTGTTAATGCGCAATAGCTGGTTTGGCAGTCAACTGAGCAATCTGCAAGGACACAGTTTGTGGGTGTTTTTGGGCTTATTGGCTAGCACAGCTGGGGTTTTGGCAATTTGGGGTTGGGTGGGGCGAGCCAACTCGCCAAGCCTAAGCGAATAGACTTAGCGAGTTAGCAAGGTTAATTGACTCACTTGCGGGCATCACGTAAAAAGCGCCGCACCACCTCGCGCACCGAGTTGCGATCAGTCGCGGTGCACAAATAAATATGAATGTCGGGATTCAAATCGAGTTGTTGGCGCAGGTCGGCTTGGCTGATAACGGTGTTCAAATCGCTTTTGTTGGCCACAACTGCATATGGCACCTCGCCATGATCACGAAATTGGGCCAAAATTGATGCAGCATCGTCGATCGTGGCAGGTTGCGAGAGATCGACAAGCACCAAAAAGCCATTCATGTTTCTGGCCAAAATGTCGCGCATAAATTCAAAACGGTTTTGGCCAGGCGTGCCATACAAACGCAAGGTATAATCATCGAGCGCCACCCGCCCATAATCCATTGCCACAGTGGTATTAGCCTTAACGCGTTGCTCATCGGGCGACGAGGTGGCTTTATCGGTATCGACAACGGCAATATCCGATAATGATCGAATAAAGGTGCTTTTGCCCGTGTTAAAGGCTCCGGTGATCACGAGCTTAAATGTTTCCACAGGAATGCTCCTTTCATTTAGCGCAAGCTCAGCGCCCAACGGTAAACATCTTCATAGCGGGTTGCCGCAGTATCCCAACTAAAATCGTGGGTCATGGCCCGCCGCACAAAATAGCTCCAATCATTGGGGTAGCGATAGGCGGCTAACGCTCGGCCTAGCCCATACAGCATAGCATCAACGTTGTAATCGCTAAACACCACGCCAACTCCTTCTGGTTGGCTCATATCGGGCACGGTATCAACCAAGCCGCCAGTTGCCCGTACTACTGGAATTGTGCCATAACGCATTGAGATCATTTGGCTCAGGCCGCATGGCTCAAAGGCCGAGGGCATGAGAAAAATATCAGCCCCAGCATACACCCGTTGGGCTAAGGGTGCATTAAATCCAATATAATTTGCCACCCGCTCAGGCACAAACCGACTGGCATCGCGGAAGGCATCTTCATAGGGGCCATAGCCTGAGCCAAGCACCATCAGTTGGGCATCGGTTTCAGCAATAATCCGGCCTAAGCCTTGTACAATTAGATCAATACCTTTTTGGCTATCAAGCCGTGAAACGACCGCCACCAATGGTACATCGGCCCGCTCTGGCAGGCCAACTTCCCGTTGTAATGCTGCTTTACACACCGCCTTGCCCGCCAAATCATCGATGCTAAATCGCTGGGCAATATGTTGATCAGTTGCCGGATCAAAGTGTCGTGGATCGATTCCATTCAAAATGCCAACCAAACGATCGGAACGTTCGCGCAGCATATGATCAAGCCCAAAACCATATTCAGGGCGTTTAATTTCATCGGCATAGGTTGGGCTAACGGTGGTAATCACATCGCTGGTATACAGCGCCTGCTCCATCAGATTCAATTCGCCAAAAGCATCGTAGACCCCAACCAAGGGCCAGGCATCATTGGCAAAGCGGCCTTGATGGGCCAAATTATGAATCGTAAAGACTAAAGCTGGCCGAGCTGCATTGCCCCAAGCGATCCGAATTGCGGCAGCCGCATGCCAATCGTGGGCATGGATCACATCGGGCCACCAATCCATTTGGCGGCAGGCTTCTAAGGCGGCTTGGCAAAAAAGGGCAAAGCGCACTTCATCATCACCATGGCCATAAATCGTGGTGCGCGACCCAAAGAAATATTGATTTTCAATAAACCAAGTTTGTTGATCGGCGGTTGCCCAAAGTTGGCATTCCTCGCTACGCCAATCCAAACCGACCGGAAAATTATCGCGGAGTTGCCCTAAATTCCAGCGCAAAGGGTCAATCGTACCATATCGTGGAATCACCAGCCGAACATCGAGTCCCCGCCGACGAAGTGCCTCTGGCAATGCACCCGCCACATCACCCAACCCCCCGACCTTGACAAATGGTACGCTTTCCGCTGCCAGAAACAAGACCTTCATGGTAGCCCCTTTGCGCTCGCAACAGGAAAGGGCATCCTGTGCTTGCCTGCATTATACTCGTTCAGTTGGCTTGATAGAAGAGTGCTTTTGCGGTGCTATGAGCTAAAACTAGCTTGAAATTAATCCAAAAACGGGCATGATCGCCCTGCAATCATACCCGTGATACTCTTAGAATTTATGCATTTCACAAAAACCATAATTTCAATTACTTGGTCGATTCTTGAGTATCCACCGATTGTGCTTTAGGTGGTGCAGGGGGATGAAAACCCACTGCGTTTCCCTCCGGCGGAGGGACGGAAGGGTGGCGAACCATAAAAGCAGTTATCTATGGATTGAAAATGCATAACTTTAAGCCTATTGATTAATTCGTTGTTCTTCATCGCCAAACACAATGCCCAACGAACGGCCAGTGCGCACCATTTGGCCATCAACTGGCACGGGCTTAATTTTGTTGGCACATTCAAGCAATGGCACGGTAATCAATTGATCGTTTTGGATTGCGACTAGTTGACCAAAGCGCCCTTGAGAAATCGCCCAAACCGCGCCAACTCCATAGCGCGAAGCCAAAATTCGATCGATCGGCGTAGGCGAGCCACCACGTTGAATATGGCCAAGCACCACGGCTCGCGTATCTTTACCAGTCAATTCAGCCAATTGATTGGCGACGTAATAGCCAATCCCGCCGAGCAAGCCTTCACGTTGGTAAATTGCCTCGCCGCCAGCTGGCATCGCACCCTCGGCCACGATGATGATACTAAACGATGAACCAAATGCATCACGTTCGCCAATTTTGTGGGCCAAAGCCCGTAAATCGAATGGAATCTCAGGAATCAGGATGGCATCAACCCCGCCAGCCAAGCCAGCATGCAAGGCAATCCAGCCAGCATGGCGACCCATGACTTCCAATACCATCACCCGATCATGGCTTTCGGCGGTGGTGTGCAAGCGATCTAGGGCATCGGTAGCAACCCCAATCGCCGTATCAAAGCCGAAGGTTTGATCAGTGCCGACTAAATCGTTGTCGATCGTTTTGGGCACGCCAACCACAGGCAAGCCAAAATTCCCCAAATCGTGGGCGATCGATTGGCTGCCTTCGCCGCCCAAAACCACCACAGCATCGATACCTTCGGCTTTGGCATTGGCCACAAATTCTTGATAAGCCGCATCGTTGCGCACCAACTCACCATCGGCATTTTTGTGCCAGCCAAAATTACCTTTGTTGGTGCTGCCCAAAATCGTGCCGCCACGACCGAGCAATCCGCGCACTTCTTTTAATCCCAAAGGTCGCAGGCGCGGCGTACCAACTAAACCTTCAAAACCATCTTCAATCCCCACCACGTCCCAGCCATGCTCTAAAACTGCCGATTTTACAAAAGCCCGAATAACACCGTTTAAGCCTGGGGCATCGCCGCCACTCGTTAAAATTGCAACTTTGCGAATAACCATGGCACAACTCCTTAATATCTATATCTACATGAAATCAAGCCCGATTAATTATGGCTATCCTAGCACTATCAGGTTGGCTCTGGCAAGGAATATTCATACGACCCATGGTTGTGGTTTAGTTACCGATTTAATCAGTCGTATGGCCGACTACGATCAACTTAATCAGGGGTAGGCTAAAATCAATTCATTTAACGGAGGCAAACCAATGCCATTTGGAATTCTGAATGTTGGCTACGATTCAACCAATTATTATCTGGTTGGCTCGACCTATGGTTTTTTGCTGGTCGATGCTGGCTGGCCAGGCACTTGGGGCAAATTTATGGCCGTACTCAAACGTTATGACGTAGATTTAGATCAAATTCATTCCATGCTGATTACTCATTATCACCCCGATCACGCTGGTTTGGTGCAAGAACTTAAGTCAAAGGGCATTCAGTTGATTGTGGTCGAAGAACAGCAACCAGCCATTCCTTTGCTCAAAAGTTTAATCAAACCCGATGTGAACTATCAGCCGATCACACCCGAAAACACCACCGTTATCAGTCTTGCCCAAAGCCGCGAATGGTTGGCCTCAATCGCCATCGCTGGCGAGATTATCCACACACCGGGTCATTCAGCCGATAGCATTAGTTTGGTGCTCGATCAAGGCATTGCTTTTACTGGCGATTTACAACCTTTCGCCGCCGATGAAACTGATCAAGCCTTGGTTGAACGGGGTTTTCAAGCGCTGCGCGAACGTGGCGTGGAGTGGCTCTACCCAGGCCATGGCCCAATGCAACCACTGATTTATGCTAGCCAACAGGTCAAACTTTGCCCCAACGACCCAACCTAAAGCGAGCTAGGCGAGATCGTAACTAAAAAAGAGGGCAATCTCACGTGGGTCAAGTGCGGAAGGATCATACAATTGCCAATCGCTGCCACACCAACCGAACCCGACTGTTCGATAAAACGCAATTGCTGCTGGATTGGTCGTTTGCGTTTCCAGCCACAAACAACGCGCCGATAATTGCCGCGCCGCCGCGATCGCTGCCGTGAGCAATTGTCGGCCCAAGCCCCGCCCACGATAACGCCGATCGACATAACAATGTTCGAGCACAGCCCGCCGATTCCATTGTTGATATGCGACTGCCGCCAAACCCACCACCTGAGATTGAGCTTCAGCTACAAACACCCAATCGTGCTGCGGCAAACGCGCATAATCCTCACTCAAATCGTAATGCTTTTCAAATGGGCTAGCCAAATCGACTAATGCCAAGTGCATGGTCAACGCTGTTTGGTGCAATTGATAGATTGTATTCGTGCTAAAACTGGTGTCAAGCAAACCAATCGCCACCCGATCATGCGGCCAATTTAATGGCCGTAGTTGAATGTTGTTCATGAAGCCTCACATTCTTTGTAGTGCAATCAAAGCCGAAGCTGAAACTTACTGGTACAATAGACACATCGATCTTAACTATTTATCAACGAGGCTTGCCTCATCGAGTTTATACAACCCATGAAATTTCATATCATTACTTTAGGTTGTCCGAAAAATACCGTCGATAGCGAAGGCATGCATGGCATTCTGACGCGCGAAGGCCACACCGCCGTCGATAGCAGCGATGGCGCTGACGTGGTGATCGTCAATACCTGTTCGTTTATCAACGCAGCCCGCGAAGAAACCGTGGGCGTGTTGCAAGAACTGGCCAACAACAAAGCGCCAGGCCAAAAATTAATCGCGGCTGGCTGTATGGCCGAAAGCCATGGCGATGTCTTGCGTTCACGCGTACCCAAACTCGATGCCACCCTCAGCACCAAAGAATGGATGCGTATCGGTTCAGTTGTGGCAGGTAGCACAGCTCCTAGCAAAACCACAGGCTTTGGCATTCCCTTGATGGGCGGCGCACCAAGCGCAATCCCTAGCACTGGGCTTAATCTCAGCCTCACGCCTGCTTCAACTGGCGATAGCCTCGGAGCCTATGGCGATTGGCGCACAACCGCGATTACCCGCAACAAACGTGGCCCCTCGGCCTATCTCAAAATTTCCGATGGCTGTAATTTGCGCTGTGCTTTCTGTACGATTCCTTCGTTCAAAGGCGATATGCGCTCGAAGGCGGTTGGCTCGATTTTAGGCGAAGCCCGCGAGTTGGTTGAGGCTGGGGTGCAAGAAATTATTCTGGTCGCCCAACATCTCACCGATTATGGCCGCGATTTGGGCATGAAACAAAATGGCCTAGGGGTTTTGCTCGAAGAATTAGCCGCAGTTGTGCCGGCCGACCGCTGGATTCGGCTGATGTACGCTTATCCGCAATCGGTTACGCCCGATTTGGTCGAAACCATGGCGCGGCTGCCACAATTGTGTCATTATGTCGATATGCCATTGCAGCATGCCCACCCTGATACCTTGCGCCGTATGCGCCGCCCACCCGATACCGACAAAACCAAAGCGATTGTGAACTCGTTGCGCCAAGCCATGCCCGATTTGTCACTACGCACGACGTTTATTGTGGGCTATCCTGGCGAAACTCGTGACGAATTCAAAGCTTTGCTCGAATTTCTCGAAGAAATGCAATTTGATCGGGTTGGCATGTTCCGCTACTCGTTGGAGCCAGGCACAGTTGCTGGCGAATTGCCAGATCAAGTGGCCGAACGGGTCAAAGAGCGGCGTTGGAACGAAGCTATGGCGGTGCAACAAGTGATCTCGCGTGCTCGAACTGCGCGTTTTGTCGGCCAAACCATGAAGGTATTGGTCGAAGGCACTGGCACTGATGATGATGGCCGCGCGATTGTGGTTGGGCGTTCATACCGCGATGCGCCCGAAGTTGATGGGTTGGTCTTTGGCTATGGCACTGCCGAGGTCGGCCAATTTGCCAACATTACTATCAACAAAACCACCGATTACGACCTATGGGGCGAGATCGTCTAAATTGAAATTCCCTCACCCCTCTCCCGCCGAGCGAGGCGAGGGGGAGTCAGACGGCAAACCTAAATTGCGAAAAAAGCCCCTCGCCGCAGTGGGCGAGGGGTTGGGGTGAGGGAACTTAGACCCGCGCATAGCGATTTTGGGCATCGCGGCTGAGTTGTTTGAGTTGAGTTGGGTCGTTACGAGCCAAATAATCAACCACGTAATTCAGAGTCAAATCAGGATAATCATCGAGCAAGCCATCGAGCACTTGTTGCACAACCATTTGCACAAACTCATCTTGGCTTAGTTCAGGGCTATAAACATAGGCCAAACCATCGCGGGTGCGGTGCAAAATGCCTTTTTCAGCCAAACGGCTCATCGTGGTCATCACAGTTGTGTAGGCAATATCGCGGCGATGTTGCAACGAACGATGAATTTGCTTAACCGTGCCTTGATTTTCTTTCCATAACAATTCCATAATTTCGGTTTCCAACGGGCCAAGGACCTTTACCAAACCATCTTGGGTTGGGCTGAAACGAAAGCGCATTTTCAAACTCATCATCGGCTCCTTCTTTGATTGAGATGTGGTGCAACGGGTTGTTCTTAGCTGCCTTGAGTGTACGCCCTTGCAAGAAACGGTACTAGAGCCGAAGATTACAAAGACATTACGTAGTACGAGGTTACTATGAAACACATTTCTGATGATTCGATTCGCCAAGCAATGCAGAGTGCCTTCCCACCTGCCGATGCCCGCGTAACCATGTTTTATGAGATGCAGGAATATCATTTGGGCTGGCGTAATGCTCAACTTGAGCCAACCCAAGCTGATAGTGGCAAGTTATTACGCCCGCGCTTTTGCTTGCTGGCTTGTGCCGCTGTCGGTGGCGATCCACAACAGGCTGAGCCACTGGCTGCCGCAATTCAACTCCTGCATGATTTTTCGCTCATCCACGATGATATTGAGGATCACAGCCCAACCCGCCGTGGCCGCGAAACGGTTTGGAAATTGTGGGAAGTGCCGCAAGCAATCAATGTTGGCGATGGCATGTTTACCCTCGCCCAACTTTCACTGTTTCGCTTGGCCGAAGTTGGGGTCGAATCATCGGTGGTGGTCGAAATTGCTCGGCGCTTTAATCAAACAATTATTCGTTTGTGCGAAGGCCAGTATCTCGATATGTCGTTTGAGCAGCGCCTCGACATCAGCGAAGGCGATTATTTGGCGATGATCAGCCGCAAAACGGCGGCATTAATCGCAGCAGCGGCTGGTTTGGGGGCAATTTTGGGCAATGCCAACCGCGAACAAGCCGCCGCCCTGTATAATTGGGGTGAAGCCTTGGGCTTGGCCTTCCAAATCGAGGACGATATGCTCGGCATTTGGGGCGCAGAAGCGGTAACTGGCAAGCCCGACGCTCACGATATTTGGGGTCGCAAAAAAAGCCTACCGGTTATCCACGCCTTGGCGCATGCCGATGTTGAAGATGGCGGCAAGTTGGCGGCAATTTATCAAAAAGAACAGCTTGAAGTCAGCGATATTCAAACTGTGCTGACAATTTTAGAGCGTACTGGCTCGCAAGGCTATACTGCTGGCGTAGCCAAGTTCTATCACGAGCAAGCTTTAGCCGCCTTAGCCGATTTACAAGGCGAGGCCGAGCCAATTGCCGAGTTGCATGCATTAACCAAACAATTATTGGGACGAGTGAAATAGTTGGGCAATCGGCGCTGCTGGGCTAGCCCAGCAATCTGCTAACCAAGGAGTAAAGGTTGGGCTACGGCCTTGCTGCTAGCCACCGAGAATACATGATGCGAATATTGTTGCTAACAGCCGAATATTTGCCCCAACCTGGGGGCGTTGGCGATTACACTGCCAAATTAGCCGAAGCCTTAACCGCGCTTGGTTGTCAAGTTTGTGTGCTCACTGCTGGCGAAGGTGCTGAACAAACCGAGCCATGGCTGGTTTGGCGCAGAGTGCGCGGCTGGGGGCGTAAGCTGCATCAAGATGTGCGCAACGCTGCCAAGCAATTCGAGGCCGATATTGTGCATATTCAATATCAAACTGGCGCATATGAGATGAAGCCTGCGGTAAATTTGCTGCCTGCGGCGCTCTCGGTGCCGAGTGTTGTAACCCTACACGATTTGCGTATGCCCTATTTGGCTCCCAAAGTTGCCCCATTACGCCGCTATGTAACCCGTTTGCTAATCGAAAATGCCCATGCGGTGGTGGTTACCAATGCCGAGGATGAATCGCGCTTGGCCGGCGATGCACCCAGCAGCAATCCCGATATTTATACTTTGACCCAACCATTGGAGCCACCAGCCCACTTGATTCCAATTGGAGCCAATATCGAGGTTGCGCCATTAGCCAACCGCGAGCAGCTACGCCAGCAATTGGGAGCCAATCCCGACACGCTGTTATTGGGCTATTTTGGCTTGCTCAACAGCACCAAAGGCGTGCACACGATCGTTGAATCGTTGCAATATTTGCCAGCCACCACCCGCCTCGTGATTATCGGCGGCGGCATAGGCACGCCCGAAGATGAAATGTATGCCGAACAATTACGCGCCACGATCAGCCGCCTCGGACTTGATCAGCGCATCCATTGGACGGGCTACCTAGGTGCTAGCGAAGTTTCCCGTACCTTGCAAGCCCTCGATTGCGCGGCCCTGCCATTTAGCGATGGTGCATCGTATCGCCGTGGTAGTTTGTTGGCGATGCTGGCTCATGGTGTGCCGACGATCACCACTCCGCCGCATGTGCCGATCGATCCTTCGCTGCGCCATGAACGTGATGTGCTGTTGGTCGAGCCAGATGATGCAATTAATTTGGCTTTAGCAGTTGAGCAAATCGCCGCCAACCCCGAATTACGCCAACAATTGAGCCAAGCAGGCCAACATATCGCCTGCTCGTTCCGCTGGGAAACTATCGCCCAATTGCATGCGACGCTCTATCAACAACTGCTCGATGCGCAGCAAACCAAGCAGGAGCAGGATGAGGGTTCAGGGTTCAGTGGCTAGGGGTCAGAGAGACGGAACCACGAAGAGCACGAAGAACGCGAAGCGTGGGCATAAGCAGAATCGTAGCTATGGTTTATCGGGCAATGATTGCTTTCCAGTAGCGGAGGAACGGAAGGGTGGCGCAACGAGGGTAGCGAAAGGAAGCACGAATATCAACCATAATCAGCTGAAACCACTATTCATTCTAAATTAATCAGCGCCAACGTGTACGCCAAGCATTCGACATCTGCTATACTGACGTGGCGAATGCTTGGTGAGGATTATGCAACGTTTTAACCCCAAACGCTATTTCGATTTACGCAATCGGCTGCAAAGCGATCAACAACGCCTCTGGGCTTTGTTCAGCACATTGATTATCAGTTTGGTGCTAACGACGTTGGTGCTACGGATCGCCCCACCTGCCACTGAAACCGGGCGCTTGATTTTCCGGCCTGTTGATTCGGTGACCGAGGACGACCGCACCCAAGCTGAGCAACCACCACCAACCTTGCCCCCAGCGATCGAACCGCAAAATTTGGTCGAGGCGAGCGCAGTCTTGCCCCGCTCCGCCGAAACACCAACAATCATCGATGATATTCGCTTTACATCCGAGCAAAATCTGACCGTTGCCAATATTCAAACTCTGTTAGATGCGCAGCCTGGCACGCTCAAAGCTGCTTTGGTAACTGTTGGCGATCGCAATTTATCGCTAGCCGAGGTGGTGGTTGGCCAAGCTTATTTGTATAGTCTCAATCCTAAATTACTGCTAGCCTTGCTCGAATTTCAACAAGGCCTGCTGACTAATCCAACGCCCAACCCCGATCAACTCGATTGGGCCATGAAATATCAGGGCGAAGATGAAAAGTGGCGCGGCTTGCATGGCCAAATTCGTTGGGCCGCCCGTGAATTGCGCCGTGGGGTGCGCGATTTCGCCTATGTTACCGAGTTGCAGTATCGCGATAAAGATGTCAAAGGCCCAATTCCAGCTGGATTAAACCCAAGCTCGTATGCTGTGGTACGGGTGCTAGCCCAAACCATGACTCCCGAAGAATTGGCGAAAGTGCTCAGCGATGGCAGTTTTGTCGCAACCTACAGCAAGTTTTTCGAAGATCCTCGCCAAACGTTGGGCCAAGTACCAGCGCCTGCAACCCCATTTTTGCGCTGGCCGCTACGCAATGTCACCTATATCACCTCGTTTTTTGATCACGAATATCCCTTTCTAACGCCCAATCAATCCTTGGTGAGTTGGTGGGGGCGACGCGAAACCCAAATTTCCTACGATGGTCATGATGGCTGGGATTATGGCGCACGCCCACCGGAAGCAGTCGTTGCCGCCGCCGATGGCACGGTAGTTTGGGCTAGCAATTCTGATGATGGTTGTGGTGTGCCAGCTAAAGGCGTGGTGCTCGATCATGGCAATGGCTATCGCACGCTCTATTGGCATCTCAGCGAAATTTCGGTCGAGCTTGACCAAGCGATCAAAGGCGGCGAACAATTAGGCATCGTCGGCTCAACTGGCTGCGCCATCGGCCCCCACCTGCACTTTCAAACCCAATACCTTGGCCGCAACACCGATCCATATGGTTGGTGCTCAAGCGAACCCGACCCATGGAGCAGTTATCCGGTTGGCACGGCTTCGCGTTGGCTTTGGGCCGATCGTCCCAATCCTTGCGATCTTGGGCAAACTATCGCGGTGCGGCCAAGCGATGAGGGTTTTAGCCGCAGCGAGGGCAATTGGCAGAATGCCCCAATCGGCGCTGGCGGCGAAACGCTTTGGATCACCTCACAAATTCCGATGACCAGCACCGAAACCTTAACCGATACGATCTCGGATTTAGCGGGCGTTGCGACACCCCAACCAACCCCCAGCCAACCGCCAAGCACCGCCACCTGGCAAACCAGCATTCCAAGTGCTGGGCGTTATCGCGTGCTAACCTATATTCCCTACTACTACAACGGCCACGATGATGCTGTCGCCGCCCATTACGTAATTGAGCACGCCGAGGGCCGCAGCGATGTAGTAGTCAATCAGTTTGTGTATGCCAACGAATGGGCCGATCTCGGCACATATACCTTCGACTCCAGCAAACCCGCCAAGGTCGAGCTAAGCAACGAAACCAGCATGGCCGATCAAGGGATTTGGGTTGGCACAACCGTCTGGCTGCCTGCCGATTGACAATTCGCCTTAATAATGATACATTATATCAATAACTATGGTCGTGCCAAGCGTGGCCATTTTTTTTGGTAATTTTATAAATGATATATAGTATCAATATGAAGCAAAATAAGCCAAATTATCAATTGCCCAAGGCTGTGCATCAAGCAGGCCGACCACTATTCGAGCAACAATGTTGGTGTTGGGGCCACGATGTGCGACGTAGCGCAGGCAATTTGCTACTGGAATATGGGGCAACCCGCAGCCGTGTGCCAGCCGAGCAACGGGGCAGCAGCAATTATCGTTTCCAATTGAGCTGTGGAACGAGATTGGATTTGTGGGGTTGGGGCTTGTGGTATGGCGATGGCTATGCGCCAAGCCTCTTTTTGCGCCGCGATAAACTGCAAGTTGGCTTGATCGAGCGGGCAGCGCCGCTATGTAATGTTTGGTCACTAAGCCAAATTCCAGCAGTGCGAGCACCGCATACGTGTGCTGAATGGCTGCGTATGACCAGTTTGCTTTGCCATTGTTGTACGTGGATTACCGCCTATGAGCAGTGGGTTATCGAGCAGGCAGGGCTTAATTATCGCCAAGCATGTGTCGCCGATTGGCAAAAACCAGGCTTGCCTGCTCATGAAATGGCGGAGCGCTGGCAACAATTACAGCAATTAATTGTTGCCAGCCAAGAAAATATCAGCCTAGCAGCAGGTTAGGCTTGTTCGGCCAGCCATTGAGCTGCTTGTAAGGTATTTTGCAGCAACATCATATTGGTGACCGGGCCAGTGCCGCCTGGCACCGGGGTAATTGCGCTAGCCACTTTGCTGGCACTTTCCCAATCAACATCGCCAACAACTTGGCCCTCAGCCACCTCGTTAATGCCAAAATCGAGCACCACCGCGCCAGGTTTGAGCATCTCACCAGTAACTAAGCCAGCCTTGCCGACTGCCGCTGCCACAAGATCGCCTTGACGAATAACCTCGGCCAAATTGGCAGTGCGTGAATGGCAAATCGTGACGGTGGCATGCCGCGCCAACAACAATTGAGCTAACGGCTTGCCGACCACATTCGAGCGGCCCACCACCACCGCATGCTTGCCAGCCAGATTAATTTGATAGCGATCGAGCAAGGCCATGCCACCAGCAGGTGTATTGGGCACTAAGACAGCCAAACCTTGGGCCAAGCGGCCTGCGTTGGTCGGGTGCAAGCCATCAACATCCTTTTGGGGATTGAGCGCGGCTACCGCACCATCAGCCGAAAGCTGGCTAGGCAAGGGCATTTGAATGATAATGCCATGAATCGAGGGATCGTTGCTGGCTTGTTGAATTGCCGCTTCTAAGGTCGCTTGATCGCAGGTTTCTGGCAAGCGCTGCAGAGCAAAGCCAAAGCCAACCCCTTCACATGAACGCCGAATTGAACGCACATACCAATCGGAAGCAGCATTGCCTGCCACTTGAATCACCACCAATTGGGGAGCATAGCCAGTGCGAGCCTTAAATTCAGCTCCTTTTTGGCTAATTTGAGCCTTCAATTCCTTGGCCAACCCGCGACCATCAAGCAAAAGCGCTGTCATAACATCCTTTACAAATAAAAGGCGGAGCCTGCGCTCCGCCATCGTTGGAAAACCATTTAGCCCTGAAGCTGTTGGTTGACTAAGGCCATCACGGCCTCAGTATCATCGTGCAGGGTTGCCGTAAGTTTGGCAACCTCGGCGCGAGTTTCGCGCACATAAAATTGATCTTCGAGGGTGTTGAGATTAATTTCAACATTGAGCAAGGCACTGCGAACAGCCGCTTGCGCCAAGAGCACCGCCACGCCCACATCGCTAACCGCCGCTGAATTGCCTTTTTGGGCGGCTGGGCTACACAATGGCAAAATTGCCGCTGCTGCCTGGGCCGCCCGCAACGGCACATCGGTCGCAATCCGCGTCGCTTTTTGAATCGCATCGCGGCGAATCGCAATATCGGCGGTGGTTTCACGGGGCAATTTATAGGCCGCGCTCAAACGCCGAAACGCCTCAACATCAGCATCGGCGAGCTCTTGCAATTCGCGGCGCAACGACTCAGAGCGATCCATCAAACCACGAATTTCATCCTCGACCTCGGCATATTTCTTTTTGCCAAGCGTCAGCGAACAAACCATTGAAATCAAGCCTGCGGCCATTGCCCCAGACACGGCTGCAACACTACCGCCACCTGGCACTGGCTCCTTGGTTGCAAGCTGATCCAAAAATTCGGTGATTGGCACCTGTAATAGGGTCATAACGACCTCCTTGGTGTTGAATCAAGTTCATGTTGATCGTACCACATCTAAACATACATGCGGTTGAACGATTCCGATCCAGCGTTGCTTAAAGTGGCCCAAACTTGATCAGGTAGAGCAGCATTCCAAGGCATAAATAGGTACCATAGGCAATGTAGAGTGTGCCTTCGCCTTTGATTTGGCGCAACGCCAAAATTCCAATTGAGGCGATCCCTGCCAAACCCATGCCATACATCAGCGCTCCGCCAAGGTGTCGCCAACCGACGGTTGCGCCCATAAAAAAGGCCAAATAGACATCGCCTAAGCCAAACGGCGCATCAGTATCAGGGAAGAGCACCAGCGAGCCAGCAAAAAAGAGCAAAAATAACAAACCAGCAATCAACGAGCCAATCAGTGAATCTTTAAAGCTAATAGTTAGAAATGCCGAGCCAAGCAATGCAACCACTGTTGCAATCATCACCAGCAGCACATCAATCAGCCGTACCTTCCAATCGACTGCGCCAACCACAATATAAACTAAGCTGATCAGATACCAATACAAGCCTTGCAACGAAGCGCCATAATCGTGATAGCAAACCCAAGCCATCAAGCCACTGGCTGCTGCCACCAGCAAACCCACCCAAGTCGGGCCGCCAAGCAAGGGGTGGCGTGGCATTGGCAAGGGATTCGCAGCTTTAGGATCGGTGGCGATTTGGGTAATCCATGGGTTGAGGCCAAAACCAAGCGCAATTCCAACCACAACCACAATTGCTGGCAACATAGGCTGATTATCCTTGTAGAGCCGCTAGGGCTGCTGCTCGCATTATTTCAAGCGGTGCAAGCTGTTTAAACCACAAACTAAACGCCAAACCTGCTTGCCGCACCAGCATATCAAGGCCATCGTAGTGGGCCGCACCACAGGCTGCCGCCGCTCGCAGCAACGGCGTTTGGCGATAAACCGTATCGTACACCATCAAGTCAGCATGCAACAGAGCCAAATCCAGCGGCGCAGGATCAGCATCCTTCCAACCTAACGAGGTTACGTTGATCAACAAGTTTGCATTGGCAAGTTGCGCGGTCACTCGCTGATCATCGGCGGCTAAAGCCAATTCATGCGGCAAAACCAAGGCTTGAGCGCTACTGAGCGTGCGGTTGATCAGGCTAATCTGTTGGCAACCTGCATTACGTAAAGCCCAAAGTGCTGCTCGCGCCGCCCCACCAGCGCCGAGAATTACCGCTCGGTGGTTGGCGAGATCTGCGCCATAGGCTTGAAGCGAGGCTTGCAAGGCAGGAGCATCGGTGTTATGGCCTGTCAAGCTTCCATCGGCTTCGCGCACGACCGTATTGACCGCACCAAGTTCTTGGGCAATTGCCACCGTGCGATCAAGCAAGCCTGCAATCGCCACTTTATGCGGCAAGGTTACGTTGGCTCCCAACATACCCTCAGCTCGCAAGTTTTGAACACGGGCAGGCAGATCGGCGGCAGAAGTATGCCAGCGATCATACTGCTGATTAATGCCAAGCGCCTGCAAAGCAGCATTGTGCATTGCAGGCGAAAGACTATGGGCGACCGGATCGCCAATGATGCCAAGCGCAGCTATTTGGGACACGCCAAAAACTCTTCTTGAAATTGCAAAAATTCGCTGTAGTCGTTGGTAAAGTTGTGGGTTGGGCGTTCGCCAGCAGCCACACATTTGGTCACAAAATAGGTTACATCTTCGTCGGCTGGCGAGGCAGCCGCTTGCAAGGCGAACAAGCCAGGTGCACTAATTGGCCCAGGTGGCAAGCCAGGGTTGACCCGCGTGTTATAAGGGCCAGCAGCACTATTAATTTGCTCAATCGTTAGTTGATCAAGCTTGGGCCACCAATTGCCCGCTTCACCCAAAATATATTGAATCGTTGGATCGGCTCCAAGCTGATTGCCAGCAAATTCTGGTTTCAGGCGATTCCAGAAGGCGGCGGCAATTCGCGGCATTTCTTCGTTATTGCTGGCTTCACGCTGCACAATCGAGGCCAAGGTCACCACTTCATGGACAGAACGTCCAGTCGTGGCGCTGCTTAGCGGCGAATCAGCCCAGCGAATCCCAAAGGTATCGAGCATTTTGCGCACAATCTCTTCGCTGGTTGCGTCGGAGAAAATCTCATAGGTATCAGGGAAGAGATAACCTTCCAAGGTTGCGCTATCGGGCAAGCTGGTTAAAAAGCTATAATCGGCCTTGAATTGCGAGCCATTGCTGGCCACAGCCAAGAAATCATCGGCACTAACCACGCCAGTCGATTCGATCACAGCGGCAATTTCTTCGATTCGTAAGCCTTCAGGCACGGTAAAGCGCACAGCGGTTTGAACTTCTGGCGCAACCCGAAACATCTCTAAAATCTGGTTGATGGTCATGTTTGGGCTAATTTTGTAGGTGCCAGGATACAAATCGGTTTCGGCATTCCGTAAATCAGCAAATACACGGAAAACAATTGCCCGCCGCACCAAACCTTCAGATTCCAGATTGCTGCTGATCACCGCCAAACTTTCGCTGGGAGCAATTGTAAAATCTTGGGCAATATTGCTCTCGCTAGCAGGCTGAGTTAACTCACGCAAAAACAGGGTTGCAACACACGCAACAACCAGTGCGCCGATGGTGGCAACAATCAACAAAGCTCGAATTAAACGTCTCACAAGCATCCCTTATTATCTATAGGTAGCGTTGGCACATGCCAACAATCGTCGATAGCTAGCCTCAAAACCTTGGCTATTATAGCCTTGCGTTATCTATTTGACAACAACTACTCCTTTCACAACCAGCGTTCAGCCCATCCTAATAGGCTAAATCCTTAGGCAAGCATCCTGCTCAATTATCACCTCTAGGGGTGAGTACCAAGTCGTCTCAACGAATGGGACTCACGCTTGTTAATGAGACTGCACAACTCCTATAAGTGTTGCTATACTAACAAGTATTCTTTTTGGATTCTTTGCTGGCTTGTTGCCAGTTGGATTGCGTTTGACTGGTTGGTAGGCCTGTATCAAGATATATTCCACGATTGAGTTTAGGCTAGGATTAATCCTTGCTAGAGATTTGATCAGCGGCTTGGCTGAATAGCTAGCTAGTCATTGACATGACTTAAGGCCTGAGTCATAATAGTCCTACCGACATACCAACCAATCATCGCAGGATGGTGTTTTATGCAATGGAGCATGCGGCTACGTTCGCTCTGCATTCCTGCTCTATTGACGTTCATGATCGCTGGTTTTGCCGCGTTTGTGCTCAGTCAACCGCACGCTAGCTTCGCTCAAGATAGCGAAGGTTCGCCACCTGATTGCCCTGGGTTGGGTGATCTCGGTGCTTGGTTCACCGCTGAAAACGAAGTTGTTATCATCAATCGTTCGAGCGTTTGTACCTACGAAGTTGGTACGGCTGTCTATAAAAAATTCGATGCTGTGACCGATCATCAGGTGCTGTTCGCCTCACAAACTGATCAACTGCCCCCCAATACCCAACGCACGTATCGCCAAACCTTAAACGCCTGTGCTGGCCAAATGAGCGCCTTCTTCGGGCCAGTGCTGCCAAGTTTAATGAACCAACGTTACAATGAACGCTTATTGGCGGCCAATCATTATGGTGGCACCAATTATTGTTTGCGCAGTTGTGATTCGGGCCAATTGCTGGGTTGGGTTGGGGTCAGCTCAAATGCAATTTTGCAAAGCTCAGCTCGCATCGGCATGAAAATCACTGGCGCACCACCATGGCAAGTTGAGTTTCGCCTGACTGGTCCGATGACCATGACCCACATTGAGCAAATCGACCCTTATTTGTTTACGGGCAATACCTGGAATTTGAGCACTGTACCAGTTGGCGATTACACCATGAAAGCCACCTATATTGCCAACCCAGGCGTGCGCTGCGATAGCAAAACGATTCAATTTAAAGTTGCTAGCACCCCGCTGCCAACGCCCACACCATCGCCAACCCCAACCCCAGTGCCAGTCTATCGAGCGCGAATTGTGCTCAATTCATTGGTTATTTGGGATGCTAATCGTGGTGATGGGCTAACCAATTTCGATGGGTTTGTACGGCCAGGCGATACAATTTCCTATACCCTTGCGATTCAAAATACTGGCAATATGCCCCTGACCAATGTGCAAATCGTCGATCCCTTTTCGAATGCGACCAGCTTTACGGGATTAAGCCTGCCAGCGCCCCAAATTCAACCAAGCCCTGATGGCTCTGGCCCGATTGGCTGGCAAATTCCAGTCTTGCAGCCCAACCAACGCATCGATGCCACCTTCCATGTGATCGTCAAAGAATCGATTCGCGGCACCTATACCCAAATTATCAATAATGCCAGCTTTGCCAGCAACGAAACTGGCCAGCAGTGGAGCAACACCACCGAGCATATTTACAACCCAGATTTTGATCGATAAGCGGAATAAGGGGTCAGGGATCAGGGGCTAGCAGCCAGCGACGGGGCAAAACATCAGATCTACGGATTACTAATTTCAGCGGAAAACGCCTGATGGCTACCAATTGTTCTTTAGGGGCGCAGGGGATTAAAGCCCCTGCGTCTCCCGCCTTGAGCCGGGACGGAAAAGTGATGAACGAGGGTTTCAGTTTTCAGGGGTCAGTCAACCCATAGATGATGCCGAACCAGAATTCCGAATAAAATACATAGCTGCTTTATTTCAATAGTGAAGATTGCTGATCGATATTTGCCTCACGCATAAACACCATTGCCAAGCCAACCACCCCCCAAAACAACGTCCCCATATGCGGAAACTCAATATTGAAGAAATAGTGATCGAGCAAACCAACCGCTAGCGCCGCCAAAATTGCCGCCTGCAACCCAATGATCGCATCGCTCACCGAGCGTTCGCAGCGGCGTGCAGCTTGAGTGGTGAGCACCAAAAAGGCCAGCGCAGTTAATATATAGAGGCCTAAACCAACCAAACCCATCCGTGAGCCAAGCGCCAAATACACACTGCTCACGCCTGTGGTGAGATCAATGTTGGGTGCACGGCCAAAACCTACCCCAAACACCGGATACTCACGCATAATCGCGATCGCATTACGAAACTCAGCCAAACGCATTTGGTTCGCTTGATCTTTGAATTGAATGCCTTCGACAATCCGCTCGACAAAATCGCCACCCTTGCCCAAGCCCACAATCGCAATTGCCCCAGCGATGCCGCCAGCCCCAATCAACCACCACAATTGGCGATAGCGCACGGTTGCCAAAAACAAGCCTGCAATCAGAAAGCCACCCAGCGCAGCCCGTGAGGAAGTCAAAAATACAGCCAAAGCAAAACTGGCGGTGATCAGCCAAAGCCATTTACGGCCTAGGACTGGGCGCTGCGCCAAGGCCTGACCAAGTGCAATTGCTCCTAGTAAGGCCATCATCCCACCAAAGCCATTGGGATCAACCGAAGTGCCAATCGCTCGCTCAAAGCCGCTGGGATCATCCTCGACATAGCGCAACACTCGACCACTCGCCGGATAGCCAAGCGGAGCCAAGGCGGTCAAAAAGCGTAAAGCTAGGCCATCGGGGGCAAAGCGCAAGCCAATGCCTAGCAGCGCCGCCGCCCAGCCAGCCAAAATCAGCAATCGCAGCCACCAACGCGCCTGTTCCAGTGAATCGAGCGCATTTTGTACTCCCCAGAACAAACAAATGCCCAGTAGCAATTTAAAATAATTATGCAGCAACAAACTATCAGGCGAGCCATTCGAGCCAATGATGAAGGAGAAAAACGAACTAGCTAGCAGCAAAATCACCCATGGGGCGAGGCTCCCCCAACGCCAAGTACGCGCAGGGTCAGCCAACGTTCGCACCACCAACATGGCATACAGCGCCAACAAGGCTAGTTCGAGCAAGGCTGGAGTTAGGCCAACTTTGAAAGGCAAGGTGCCAAATGGCAAGAGCGTTGCAACCAAGATTGTGGCCGTCAGCATCGAATGGATCGAACGGGCAAACCATGCCCCGACCAACAGCGCCAGCAAACCAGCGACGACCAAAAAGCTTGGCACAAATGCGGCAGCAGCACCTAAGCCAATACCAACCAATGTGCCACCAACAATCAAGCCAAATTCACGTCGCCGCCGCTGATCAAACGTTGCAAACATACCAAGCTACCTTTTATAACTGGGGATTGGGGATCGGTTGTTGGAGATCGGGTGATCCTTATTTTGATCCACGAAGGGCACGAAGAGCACGAAGTATGAGGCTATTGGCTATTGATTTCCAGGTTCCAACCGATTTCCGATAGCCTATTGTCCAACGCCTATAGCCTTATAGCGCTCTGCACCTCTGCGTTAAAACTAAATTCCCTATGTTCTATGTGTAATGGTTCATTGGATTAACAACCCGTTCTCCTTCCCTCACCCCCATCCCCTCTCCCACTGCGGCGGGCGAGGGGAGCACTCCGAGCACGGTTCCCCCTCGCCTCGCGTGCCGGAAAGGGGGCTAGAGGGTGAGGGAATGCTGGCCGTTGTTAACGCGATAAACCATTACATCTATGTTCTATGTTCTATTTACTCTTCTAGCCTAGCATAAACTATCACAGCCCGACAAGCCAAAACGCCAATTATCACAAAATTGTAACCGAGCAAACGCTAGCTTAAATAAAAAAAGCGCCAGCAGGCCACCTGCACATGGCACGCTAGCGTTACCCTATAGCAAAAAAGGGGGCCAGAACCGATTCTGGCCCGCGAACGGTCGTTCGGAGGTCGGCAGCCTTATACGAGATGGGCTAACTCGTTAGCGGTACGTTTCATGTCCAAGAAGATCAGCCCAAGCTTTGCCCGGCTTTGCGCCAAGGCGGTTAGCACTGCATCTTCACCGATCGAAATCAGAATAACGTAGCCTTCTTCGCCTTGCACAAAGACGAGGTTAAGAGCGCCCCGCCGAAGCTCGCCAGCGATTCGTTCGCCCAGAGACAACATCGCGGCACTCATAGCAGACACACGATCTTCTTCCACATCGTTCGGAAGATTCGAGGCCATGATGAGACCATCAACGCTGACGACCGCCGAGGCTTCGATGTCAGGCGTATTCATCTGCAGTGCCTTGAGATGCCGCACCATCTCTTCGGTTCTGGTTGCCATGCAACTCCTCCTTAGGCCGTAGGCCGGCGTGGAATCTATAATGAATGACTTGCTTGGAACGATCAGCCTTCAGCGGGTTGGCCGTCTGCGCCATTCTACTACATCTTTTGCCAAATATCAACTACAGATCGCACCACAACGGGCTAATTTAGCCCTTGCTTGTCAAGCGGTTACTGTAATATGCTGGGTTGGCTACTCGCTCCGTAGCAGGCGATCGGCATTCGCGATACTTTCTTCCAAGGGTGCGCCATTTAAGCTATTACGCACCAATGCGATCAGGATATCCCATCCGTTGTTGAAACGAAGGGTGGTGGGCCAAGCGCTGGCTCGACTAACTGCCAGTTGAATTTGGGTGTAAAGTGGATCGGCACTGGCTAAGTCGATTCGGACGCTTGGTATATCAGCGGCTTGAAAAGCCGTTTGCGCTTTCATCTCCACAAGAAACCGCATCACGTCAAGCGCGGCGTTTTGCTGTTGTTCGGTGCTGCGTGGGCTGATCACAAGCACGCTGCTCCGAACAAAGGGTTGCGGTTCTTGGCCGGTTTGGCTCAGGCGTGGCAATGGTTGCACGCCAACGTTCTCCCCCCACAATTGACGATAGGTTCCGATTTGATCTGCCCAGTCAATCGTCATGATCGCACTGTTTTGGCTCACACTGCGAGCTACCAGTCGATGATCATCACGGGCTAACAAGCGTGGGTCTTGGGCTAATTCGTCAACCCACGTCAACCACTGTAATGTTGGGGTATAGCTTTGGGTTCCCAGCACGACCTCGCCAGTGCTATCGAAGATTGTGCCTCCGAAGGCTGGTAGGTAGGGTTGGGTAAAGTATAGCGATAAATTATACGCTAATCCGTACTGTCCTTGATCATCGCTAAACCCGCGAGCGATCTCAAGCCATTCAGCAGTGCTTTGTGGTGGTGTGCTCACAAAGTTTGCACGATTATAGTACAGCACAGGTAGATCTAGCGTCAATGGCAAGCCATATAATTTCTCGCCATAGCGGGCACCATCAAGCGCAGCTGGCGCAATTGACTCAAGGTTCTCGTCGCTTAGTCGTTCTGTCAGATCGATGATAAGCTGTTGATCTGCCAGTTCCCCTACCCAACGATTTTCGTTGAGCCAGATCAGGTCTGGTGGTGTGCCTTCAAGCAGGGCCGCACGATAATCGTGTAGCAGGTTTGCCCCACGATTGACGATTTGAATTACAACGTTTGGATGCTCACGTTGATATTCTAACAGCAATCGGGTGAAAAGTTCACTCCGTTGGGCATCGGCTCCATGCCAAATGACCAGTTGCGTGCGTGCGGGAGGATTAGCGGTAGCCCCTGGGGTTAACAAGGTGTTATCATAGCTTGTCGTGCTACAACCAGCAACAATGAAAATCCCAATCATAAAAAGGCTAAAATACCGCCATACTGCCCTCATGGGTGTATCCCGTTCTTTCGTTAATTGCGTTTTATCTCATTATAAAGGCATAAAACGCCAACGAATCACCAAAAGTATACCATGCTCAGCCATTACTGACAAGCTGTCGTAAACCCCTTGACTTTGAGCACGCTCAAAGGTGTAGACTGCCAATATCGGTTTGGTGTACTCACTTGGAGGTTGGAATGAAACAACGGTCACTTGGCACGCAAGGCCTCACAGTTAACCCGCTTGGCTTGGGTTGTATGGGCATGTCGGAGTTTTATGGCCCAACTGACGAGGCCGAATCATTGGCAACAATCGATCGCGCCTTGGAGCTTGGGGTCAATTTCTTCGATACCGCCGATATGTATGGGCCTTTTACTAACGAGCAATTGGTTGGCAAAGCCTTCAAAGGCCGTCGAGATCAGATCATCCTTGCAACGAAATTTGGCATTCAACGCGAAGCCAATAACCAACGCTCAATCAATGGCCGCCCTGAATATGTCAAAGCGGCCTGCGACGCGTCGCTGCAACGCCTCGGGGTCGATTATATTGATCTCTATTACCAGCATCGGGTCGATCCCAACGTGCCCATTGAGGAAACCGTCGGCGCAATGGCCGAGTTGGTTCAAGCAGGCAAGGTGCGGTTTATCGGCTTATCTGAAGCCAATTCGGAAACCATTCGCCGCGCACATCTGGTACACCCAATTAGCGCCTTGCAAACTGAATATTCGCTCTGGTCGCGCGAGCCAGAAATTGATATTTTGGACACAACTCGCGAATTAGGCATTGGTTTTGTGGCCTATAGCCCACTTGGGCGCGGCTTCTTAACTGGCCAATTTCGCAGCGTCGATGATTTTGCCGCCGATGATTATCGCCGCTACTCGCCGCGCTTTCAAGGCGAAAATTTTGACAAAAACTTGGCGTTAGTTGCCCATATCGAGCAACTGGCCAGCCAAAAAGGCATCACGCCTGCTCAATTGGCCTTGGCATGGGTCTTGAACCAAGGCGCTGATATTGTGCCAATTCCAGGCACCAAGCGCCAGCGCTATCTCGAAGAAAACATGGCTGCGCTCAACATGAGCTTCAGTGATGCTGAACTAGCAGCAATTAATGCAGTGCTGCCAATTAACGTTGCTGTTGGCACACGCTACTAGCTCTTGATAGCCTCACACCCACTCGCCCATACAGGTAGCTTGTTAACAATAATTGGGTGGGATTAATCGTCGATTAGCATGCCCTCACCCCCTGACCCCCTCTCCCGCCCAGCGAGGTGAGGGGGTATCATCCCAATCATGACCATTTGGAATGCCCCTCTCCCGCCGCAGTGGGAGAGGGGGTCAGGGGGTGAGGGGTCTTAAGAGGGACGGATCACGCATACTGCTCACAACCCGCTCTATCAAACACCTCGGCACAGTTCTGGCTAAGCGCCTGTTTGCGAACACCTGCTATAATGGGAACCGACCTCTGCAACATGTCCCGCATGTTCCGCAAAGAAGGAGCATCTATGCCAAAACAAGGTGCGTTCACGTTTGTCTTACATAGCCACTTGCCTTATTGTCGCAAGGCTGGCCGCTGGCCTCACGGTGAAGAATGGATTCACGAGGCCGCTTCCGAGACGTATATTCCACTACTCAATGCGCTCAACGATCTGATCAACGATGGGGTTACACCACGCTTGACGATTGGGATTACGCCAATCCTAACCGAGCAGCTGGCCGACCCCACCATTTTGCACAATTTTGAAGAATATCTCGACGAGAAGATCACCGCAGCTCAAGCTGATATGGATCGGCTGGCCGATGTTCAGGCAGTTTGGGATGCCGCCCAAGTTGCCGAACCAGAAACCGAACCAACTCCGCTGCTCTCCAGCGAAGAGTTGGAAAGCTTGATCACCAAAAGCGATGCACTGCTTTCTTCGACCGCTGGCGATGCTCCGGCCCCACTTCACGCTGGTTTGCTGAGCGCCACTGCTGCTGCCAGCACCGAAGCCGAAGCAGACGACGAAGCGGAATCTGAAGAAACCGAGGAAGAAGTTGAAGAGCCTGCTCCGATCGAGCAGCCTGATCCACATAAAGCCTTTTTGGCAATGTGGTATCGCGATTGGTACAGCATGATCAAGCGTTCGTTTATCGAGCGCTATAACCGCGATATTGTCGGAGCCTTCCGCCAATTGCAAGATGCTGGCTATATCGAAATTATCACCTGTGGCGCGACCCACGGCTACTTGCCCTTGGTCAGCCGCGATTCAACGATTTATGCCCAAATTGCGGTTGCTGTGCAAAGCTACGAACGCCACTATGGCCGCAAGCCAAAGGCTATTTGGCTGCCCGAGTGTGCCTATCGTCCAGCCTATTATCCTGAAAACCCAAGCGAAACCGAGCGCAAGCCAGGTATCGAAGAATTTCTCGAAGCCCAAGGCATCGAGTGCTTCTTTGTCGAAACCACCACAATCGAGGGTGGCGCACCCATGGATAAGGCCGAAGGCAAGATTCTTGGGCCGTATGGCGATACATTGCGCCGCTATGTCGTGCCAGTCAGCCGCGAAATTCCGCCAACTGGCAATAGCACGCTGCAACCCTACTTGGTTGGTTTGAGCGACAAAGTTGCGGCAATTGGTCGCCATCACAAAACTGGCTTGCAGGTTTGGTCGGCTGAATGGGGCTACCCCGGCGAGGCCAACTACCGCGAGTTCCACCGCAAAGATAGCGAAAGCGGCATGCAATATTGGCGAATCACTGGGCCAAAAGTTGATCTTGGCTATAAAGATTATTATCATCCCGATTGGGTCACCGATAAAATCCATGCCCACGCCGATCACTTCACGGGCTTGGTGCAGCAAGTTATCAGCGAATATCGCGGCCAAACTGGGCGTTATGGTCTGATTTCATCAAACTACGATACCGAATTATTTGGTCACTGGTGGTTTGAAGGGGTCGATTGGATGCGCGAAGTGCTGCGACGCTTGGCAGCTAATCCCGATATTGATCTCACCACGGCCTCGGAATATATCGCTAGCAATCCACCGCGTGAATCGTTGAACCTGCCCGAAAGTTCGTGGGGTTCCAATGGCACGCACCAAACTTGGCTCAACCCTGAAACCGAGTGGATGTGGCCAATTATTCATGCCGCCGAAAAGCGCATGGAAGGCTTGGTCGCCAGCTATCCACAGGCTGATGGTGCTTTAGCTGAAGCCTTGGCCCAAACTGCGCGTGAGTTACTCTTGCTGCAATCCAGCGATTGGCCGTTCTTGGTAACCACTGGTCAAGCTCAAGATTACGCAACCAAGCGTTTCAACGAGCATGTTGATCGCTACAATCAATTGGCTGATGCAATTGAGGCCAATGATGCTGGCTTGATGGCCGAACTGACCGCCAGCTTCAACGAGCTTGATAATCCATTCCCCACGATTGATTATCATGTTTTTGCCGCTCGTGAAGGCTCGGCAGCCTAAACCGATCAACTGAATTAATCATTACGCGATTGCTGTTAGCCCAAATAGCAGCAATCGCGCTAGCACCTCAGGCCTATGAAAGTACTTGTGCTTGGCAAAAATGGCGCAGCCCATGCCTATGTTTGGAAGTTGTTCAATAGTCAACGGATTGATAGTTTAGCAACCATGCCAGGCAATGGTGGTACAAGCTTGCTTGTGCCAAATGCTGAGCACATTGAAAAAATGAACGAGTTGGCCAAATGGGCCTACGACGAACACTTCCAAGTGATTATTCCAGCTGAGGGCAGTTATCTCAGTGCAGGCTTGGCCGATGCCGCCGCTACCTATAAAATTCCGGTTTGTGGGCCACCCAAACATTCGGCAGTCCTTGAGCGTTCGCGGCTTTGGCTGAAAGAATTTCTCAATCGCCACCAAATTCCCACCTCTACTGGCCGTGCCTTGGGCGATTTAGCAACCGCTGAGCGCTATGTGGCCTCACAACCCATGCCACTCATGTTATGGGGTGATTATCCTTCAGAATATGATGGAGCCTATATCGACCGTGCCGAAGCCTTAGCCGCCTTAGCAGGCATTTTTGCCTTACCGCCACGCGAAGGCCATTATCGAGGCGTAGTGATCGAACAACCAGCACTTGGCCCAACCGTGGCACTTTCAGCAATTACTGATGGCACAACCCTGATTCCAATGCAAGCGGTTCGAATGTACGATCGACTTGAAGATAATGATCAAGGCTGGGCAGCTGAAGGCATGGGTGCCCATACCACGCCTAGTGGAATTCTCAAACAACTCGGTGATTATCTCAGCGCTGCCATTCTTGAGCCAATTCGCGCCGCGCTATTGCGCGACAAAATGCCTTGGTGGGGAATTTTAGGGGTCGATTGTGCAATTACGGCCAGCGGACCACAAGTGCTGCGGATTCGCACAACCTTGAGTGACCCTGAAGCGCAAGTCTTATTGCCGTTGCTCGAAGACGATTTATTTCCCTTCTTGGTAGCGGCCAACAATCGCAGCCTGTTAAATGTACCAGCTTTGCGTTGGCGCAATGAGGCGAGTGTCAGCGTAACTATGGTTGCCAACGGCTATCCACATAGTTTTAACACTGGAATGGCGATTGATGGCGTTACCGAGCTTGATGCTGGAGTCGTCGCATTTCAAAATGAAACCGCCAACCCCAATGGCTTGCGCTATGTCTCCGCCGAAATCCATATGCCTGAAAAACGTGGCTTATTCAGCGGGGTCAGCGATGCTTTGAACGATGCAATTCTGGTGCGATCGATGGGGCCAACTCGTTTATCAAGCCAAGCTGGACGAATCGTTACTGTCACTGCCCAGGCTTCAAGTTTGGCAGCGGCCCACGACAAAGCCTACAACAACCTCAAACGGCTACGCATTAATTCAGCGGTTTACCGCAACGATATCGGGCTGCGCGAACTCTAGAAGATCGGTCTTTGGTCGGTAGTATAGGTCAACGCTACCGACTATGCTTGGTTTAATTCTGCAATTGAGGGAAGTTGAATATGTATCTGCTGCGCACCATTGGGCTGGGACTGTTATTCATCGTGCTTACTGGCTGTTCACTCACTGCCGAACCGCTCTCCATCCAAGAAGCCTACGATCAAGGCTTAATCGATTTAGAATTTAAAAACTCAGGCACATCAGGCGACGTAATGTTGATGATCGTCACTGGCAAAACTGATCGCTCGATTCGAATCACGATTCCTGCTGGCCAAATTTTAGATAATCAAACTGACTATCACGAAGATATGGTCTTGATTGCATATGAAGGTCGGGTTGATACCCTAGAAGATAAATATATCCAACCAAAGGCGCTAATTACCAAACAGGCCACAACTCGCTACGGAATTATTGAAGCCTACAGCCTTGAATTGTATGCTGATCCAGGCGCTGAAACTGATACCTATGCGTTTGATGGCTTTGTTGATCCAGAATTGCAACGGCTCGTTGACTATTTAGTGCTACAAAGCAGCGAAGAGTTTGTGGGCAAACAACTGGCAATCTGGGCCTTGACCGATAACCCCGATCGCGAAACGACCTCCGAGATTATCGAATTTACCGAGCATGATCTTGAACAAGCCCGCACCTTCTTACTTGGGGCAAACTTAAATCCCAACGATTATCGGATTTTTGAGTAATTAAACAGCGCTTTCCATCGGTTTGGAAAGCGCTGTTTTTGTTTAAGTCGCGAGTAGTTTAGGCGGCGGGTGGTTGCTCGCCAACCGATTGCAGCAGAATTTCGGCGACATCTTTGCGGCCCAAGGTTTCGGATTGGTTGGTGTTCTTGGCTGCATCCTCGAACATCACCATACAGAAGGGGCAGCCCATTGCCACGGTATCGGGCTTTTCGGTTTGCAGTTGCTCAAGCCGAATCACATTGACATGTTTATCGCCCCAGCCTTCGAGCCAAGCGTTACCACCACCACCACCGCAGCACATGGCTTTTTCACGATTGCGCGGGCCAGCTTCGACCAACTCCAAGCCAGGAATGCTATTCAGCACGTTGCGTGGCTCTTCGTAAATATCGTTGTAGCGGCCAATGTAACAGGGGTCGTGGTACACAACCTTTTCGTTGACTGGCACGGTTGGGTTGAGCTTGCCAGCTTCGACCAAATCGTTCAAGAATTCAGTATGGTGCACTACTTCGTAATCCACGCCAGCCTTACCGCCAAATTGCGGATACTCGTTTTTGACGGTGTTATAGCAGTGGGCACAGGTGGTTACGATCTTCTTGAATTTGTATTGGCCCATGGTTTCGATGTTGGTGTTGGCTTGTTGTTCGTACAACAATTCCTCGCCCATGCGCCGAGCTGGGTCGCCAGTACAGGTTTCTTCATCGCCAAGGATGGCGAAATCAACCCCAGCTTTTTGCATCAGTTGCACCATCGCCCGCGCGGTTTTCTTCGAACGATCATCATACGACGGGGCACAACCAACCCAATACAACACTTCGGCTTCTTCTTTTTCGGCCAAAGTTGGCACTTCTAAGCCATCAGCCCAAGCGGTACGATTGCGTTGTGGCAACTTCCAAGGGTTGCCGTTGCGCTCGATCCCTTGCAATACTGTTTTAACCCCTGATGGAATTTCGCCCATCACCATGGTCAAGTTGCGGCGGAAATCGATAATATCATCGACATGTTCAATCGTTGCTGGACACTCGGTCATACACGCGCGACAGGTGGTACAAGCCCAAAGTTCGTTTTCGGTAACAATGCCATGTTCATACAATGGCAAGGTTTCGGGCGTGCCTTCCAGCAATTCGATTTTCACGCCGTTGCTGATGGTTGGTGCAGTTGCGCCGGCTGGTTGAACCATCACCACCGTGCCATCACGCTTCATGACCGGGCCGCCATGCATCAAATCGCTCATCTTAGTGATCAGCCATTTGGGCGAAAGCTCCGAGCCAGAGGCAAACGCCGGACAATTATCCTGACAACGCCCACAGCGCATACAGGCATCAAAATCCATACGGCGCTTCCATGAGAAGTCGCTTAGCGTGGTAATACCCAATTTTGGCTCATCTTTTTCCAGTTCCTCTTCCATATTCGGAATCCGATCGAGCGCACCTTTGGGGTCGCGATCGCGGAACAAGGTGTTGAGCGGGGTATAGAAAATGTGGCGGAATTTGGTGAAGGGAATCGAGCCAACAAAAGCAAAAACCACCGCCATATGGCTCAACCAAAGTACGCGGTGAATCCACAAGGCTAATTGGCTATGCACGATTGTGCCATCAGCGGCGCGTTCGACACCTAGCCCAATCGCTCGGGCAACGCTGGCTCCAGGATAGCCAAAGACTGCCCATTTGGCCCAACCTTGCTCGTAGACGATCGCAGTGACGGCATTTGCGCCTTCGCCAACGGTCATAGTTTGGTTGGCCAAGCGTAAAATTTCAATAAAGTAACCGCCAACCACAATGAAAATCATCGACCAAAGCACCCAAGCATCGGTTCGACGATTATCCAAGCGGGTTGGTTTGGTTTTGTAGCGTCGCCACAACGCCCAGAGCAAACCAGCGAGAAAGACCATCCCCATTACATCGAGAATCAGTTCGTAATACTGATAAAAGCCACCAGTTAAAATCTTGCCTTGCTCTTCACCAGCAATCGGAATAGTGAAGTCGGCTTCGGCGGCAATGATATCGGTGCCGATAAACAGCGCCAAAAAGCCGTAGAAAATAAAGGTGTGCATGATGCCCGGGGTACGGTCACGCAAAACGCGCTTCTGCCCAAAAACCTCGGTCGTCGTTAACCACAAGCGACTGGCAAAATTGGTCGAGCGTACTGTTGCATGGCCACGTCGCCACAACAGAATGTCTTGGTACATCTTGTAGAACATCGTGCCAATTGAGGCGATGGCAAACAAGTACAACACATACTCAACCGCATGCGGTAAGTTCCAGTAAATCTCGCGAACGGCGATAACTTGGCTGTTAAATAATATCTCGTGCATAGGCGTTCCTCATCGAACTGGTGAACACGGTGTGGGTCTATTGTATTACAAAAGAGGATACGCCGAGTTTAGCACGCATGACATCATGCGTCAAACGTTTTTAGAGGGGTGAGGGATCAGGGGCTAGGGATCAGGGGTCAGGAACAGCCATAACGCTGGCTGAGTTTGAGGGTTATCGATGCCGTTAGGATTCAGGGGCTAGGGATCAGGAGTCAGGAACCAAGCTCTATCATCTTACATCCCGATCCCAGTCCCTAGCTATTCATCGCTATGTTCTCTGATCCCTGACCCCTGAATCCTGATCCCTCGTTAGTTAGGCACTCGCCGCGAAACGGCTGGTACGCAAGGCTGAAGGAGCTTGGCGGCGACGAGCAGTCCGCAATGGTCGCACTGGCAATTGCTCATTGACCACGGCAGTACGCACCGGCATTGGCTTGCGCACTGGTTGTTCGATCGTGGCAATGCTATAACCCAAGGCACTCATTTGCGCCATCAGGTTTTGGGGCGCAATTTCGCGCATCACCAATTGATCGCCATCTTGCTCGATGATAATGCGGCGCATTTCGGGGTTCAAGCAGTGATGAGCACCACCTTTGCCACCGATCATGGCTTGATATGCGCCAACGCCACAAACCGCCAAGACCATGCCAGCCTGAAATTCTGGCAACATCAAGGCTGGGCGATGCGAACGTGGATACAGATCGTCGGAATCGCAGGTGCGGCGGCCACCCAAGCGCACTGCCTGCACCGCTGTATCCCAACCATCCAAGGGCACAACCACAAATTCTTGATCAACAATCAAGGTATCGGGAGCTGAAACCATCAACGAGCCATTCAACAAATACCACGGCTCGATTGCTCCAGCTTCCTTAACACGGCCAACTTCAATCAAATACAGATTATGGTTGGCAACAGTGTAGCGGCCACATTCGGCGATGATCATGGGTGCTGCCACGCCATGCTCAGCACAAATTGCTTGGGTATTGGCCATCAAGTTGGTCAAAAAGCCCACATAATCAAATTGGAAGGCCAAATCGTAGCCTGAGGTGGGCATACCACCGCCAAAATTGAACATCGTTAGGCTTGGCGTGACGCTGGCCAACGCGGCATAAGCATTGGCTGAACGGGCCAAACGGGCTTCCCATGCAGCAGCATCCTCAATTTGCGAGCCAACCATGGCGTGATACACCACCAATTGATGCTGCGTGCCAGCCAAGCGCTGGGCGACAACCTGCATTTCAGCTGGAGTTAAGCCAAAGCGCTCGGCTCCAGCATGGTTACGATCCACGACATCAGGGGCGTGGCGTTCACGAACACCGAACAACATCGGTACACGGCAATGGGCCAAAATATACTCAAGTTCATCGAGATCATCGAGCACAGCCACAACTCGCTCGTAGCCAGCCTGGCGCAAAGCCAAGATCCCATCGAGATACATGGGTTCTTTCGAGCCATTACAGAAGATATAGCGATCTTCGGCAAGCACCCCTTGCCGCCAGAGATGGTGAGCGATCACCACATCGGCTGCCGCCGAGGTTTCGTAGTGAGCACCAGCATTCAAGGCTGTGCGCACCACTTCTTCCGAAAAATTGGCCTTGGTAGCATAAGCATACAAGAACGAGCCAGTATAGCTTGATGCCGCCTGTGCAGCCATCGCATAATCAAGCATATTCTGCACCTGCGTGGTAATTTGCGGGCAGAACGAAACCTCAAGGGGTGCACCAAATTGCTCAACCAATGCACCCAGATCGACCGTATCGCCTAAGAGCAAGCGCTCATTGCGGCGCGTTAGAAAATCGGTCAAAGCCCCAGCACCCGAAAAGCCAAACGAATCATTCAGGTAGCCAGCATAGGTTTGCTCGATCAACTGGACATGTCCCTCCAAGCCGTGATGTCCACGACGATAGTGCTCAGCCACAACATGGGGCTGAGAGAACAAAGTGCAATCAAAATTAACGGTGTTCGTGCGTGTGTTTATTAACGGAGACTCCCAAGGTGCTTTGCCCATTTTTTGGGCATAAAAAAACCAAGTGTCGGGCGACATTTGGCCTAAGCACTGGGCATAAAAAACCTGCCCAATCGTGGCAGGTGAGGAGATAGACAGCGAACCATTGCTAGTCTGCTAGCATGATTGCAAAGCTCACCAACCTAGATTGAGGGAGGTTCAGCACAGCGCCGCGCAATTTGTCGCAGCGTGCAAAAATTCTGTCTACCGTTCATATAGCCTCGTTGAAAGCCCGCTCGGAAGTCAAAAACCAGCGCTCAAAACGTTGTGATGCGCCCCAGAAAACAACTACACTCATCGTTACAATCGATGCAGCCCCCTGCTGCCGATGAGTGCCGAGAAGGCACGGAACCGATTGGCAAATTACTTCACCGCTGCATATTTTAGCCTAATTTTGGTGCTTGTCAAATAAGAAAATAGTATGAATTCGGTGGCAAAATCATGGGGGATACTCACAACAATTCAGCTGATCACAAAGGGCTAAATCGAGTTACATGGCTGTAACAGGCGCTAATTGAAATGCTGGCACAATTAATTGAAAATTCGAACCCTGCCCAATTACGCTCTCAACCATAATATCGCCGCCTAAAAGTTTTGCCAACGAACGACTAATTGCCAAGCCCAAACCAGTGCCGCCAAAGCGTGCCGCTGTCGATTGTTCGGCTTGGACAAAGGGCTGAAACAGGTTGGCAACTTGTTCGCTGCTCATGCCAATCCCAGTATCAGCTACTTCAAAATGCAGCCAATCGCCATCACGTTTGGCCCGCAGGGTAATGCTACCTTGTTGGGTGAATTTGGTAGCATTAGTTAATAAATTAAGTAAGATTTGGCGTAACTTTTGCAAATCGCTGTGCATTACACCCAAATCCTCAGCTACATCCAACACAAGGCGATTGTTATTTTTGGCAATTTGCGGCTGAATATACAGTTCCAGATCGTTGATTAACTCAATCACATGAAAATCTTGGCCGAACAATTCCATGCGCCCAGCCTCAATTTTGGAGAGATCAAGCACATCGTTGATCAAGCCCAACAGATGTACGCCAGCGTTGCGAATCGTACTGAGATCTTGCACATAGTTGGTTAATTGATCAGCCTCGGCATCTTCTTGCAGCAGTTCGCTATAGCCGATAATTGCATTCAACGGTGTGCGCAATTCGTGGCTCATCATGGCCAGAAATTGGCTTTTAGAGCGATTGGCCAACTCAGCCTCTTCTTTGGCTGCTAGCAACGATTGCTCAATCTGTTTGCGCTGGCTAATTTCGTTGGCCAACAATTCGCGCTCACGCTGAAGCTCGCTGGTTTGGGTCTGAATTTTATTAATCAACGAGCGCAACCAACCAATGGCTCCGCCGACCACAAATGCCATCATCAAGCCAGGCCCAAGCGCCAGAATCTCAGCAAAGGATGCCCCATTCAACAAAAATAAGCCGATGTTGAGACAAATCCCAATCAATGCAGCGATCAAGCCACCACGCCAACCCAAAAGCCAGGCAGCTAAACCAACTGGGAGCAGTAATAATGAGCCAATAACCGCCCCAGCCTGATCATAAAACCAAATAAAACTCAGACTATAACCAACGAAGGCCATCCCGATAATCATGATATGGCGTAGCTGCTGGATTGATTGTTCAATCGTTTGTTTGGGCATAATAAATCCAATTATTCATCGAGATCGGCAATTTCAAGGCTGAGGGCATCGATCGAAACCTGAATTTCACGCAGCGATAAGCCCAACGAAGTCAAAAGTAATACCAAACTTATCGCAAATGTGCCTTTACCCAACAGCTCTTGGCCCGCGAAGAGCACAAACATACACAGCACACAAAAGAAAAATGCTGCAACGCCGCAAATCTGCATGCTACGAATAATCCCAATGCGGTAGCGTAAATTTTCCAACTGGCCGCGAATCCGTGGATCACGATCAAGTTTATAGCGACTTTTAAGTTCGCGCATCAGGGCGGCGATTGAAAGAAAGCGATTGGTATAGGCCAAAAACAGCAACGAAATTGCTGGAAACAACAGCGCTGGCGTGGTGAAAGTCAGTTCCATGATGAGCCTGCTTTGATGCTAAATTGAACTCCATAACCAGATAGTTTAGCACTTTTAGCGCAAGTAATTGGATGCAAAATGACACCGTGCGGCGCTAGATCATCACAATTAACGCCAAAACCGCCCATTCGAGCGAATGAGCGGTTTGGTACAGGCGAACCAACTTATGAAAGTGACTCATAGATTATGCCACCAAGCCCCATATAATCGATGCCCTTGAGTTGATAGCGCTCAATTTCAAGGTCGGCTTGGGTCATCAAAAACGAGCCAATTTCATTCTTAAATAGGGTATATTCACGAGCCATGGCATGGCTACCACTATATTGGATGGTTACAAATACGGTGGTGGTTGAAGGCAAGCGGAACATGCGCACCAACAATTCAGCTTCAGTCGGCGAAACCCCGCTGCGCACCAAGGTATCAGCTGATTGCGCGGTTTGGCCTTGCTCAGCCAATTGCCGCGCCATAACTAATTTTTCGCGGCTAATATCAACATGCAAATTAACCGCTGGCGTGTTCGAAGCGTAATCGCTCAGTTGAAACACCGTTTCAATCAATCGATCAAGATTGGGCATCTGCGCAAGGTTGTGAACTTCAGGGTTGATCACCGTATGTACGACCAAGGAATCATCGCGCACATGGCCAAACCCTTGCAGCACCACCCCATCGGCACGAGTATGATAAACCACCAGTGAGCGTTGTGGATACGCGCAACTTGCCACAACTCCAAGCAAATCTCGAACAATTAATAATTGACCATTTTCATCTACCGCCGCAGCGTTGCGAGCACGGAGCGAATGTTCAGCCTGCAACAACTCCAAAGCGCGTTGATTCTCATCGGCGGTGGTCGCTTGAACACCCATCAAAGCGGGAGCTTTCAAGAGTGCACTAATTAACAGCAGTTCACTGCGTGAAAGTGTTACTGCGACCAAGGGTTGGGGGGTTGTCATGCCCTAATCTCCTACGGTACAACCGCAAAGGTACTGTCAATTGCAATCGGGTTGGAGTATCGATGTTCCCATTCGTGGCCCGAAGCATTGCGATCATCGACCCCACGTTGGCGCGATTCACGAGTGTTCACCGCAATCCGTTGGACCGTTGGCCATTGCGCTTGTTCATTCGGGGCGATGGGAATCACAAATGTCCGTTTATTAAGCTTACTAACTTTTAATGCTTCTAACCAACGAGTTTGATCTGGTTCTTCACGTTCAAATTCGATCGTGGTGAGTTCACCCATAACTCTATCATCAACCAAGCCAACAATCAGCCGATAGCCATCGATCTCGAATAAAGCTGTTTGCAGCGGGGCTTCGGGAAAGGTTTGAGTCAAAGGGAGCGCAAAAGCCGCTGCATCAGCATTTGGCTCAAGGTAGGCAATCGTTGTTGGTTCGCCAGCCATGGTTTGAGCTCGAATCAAGCTTAAACGGCGATAGCGTGGTTTGTCACCCAACCACGGGCTGATATCAAGTGTGCCAATTGTTTGAATCGACTGTTCTTCGAGGCCGTTACGCACGGCCTCGGGAACAGCACTCGATCCACATCCAAAGAGTGATGCCAACAATCCCATTGCAAGCATCCCCCACCATACTCTACACACAACCTGCATGGATTACTTCAGGTATGGAGCAACTTGGGGGTAGCTGTTTTTAATGATGCTAACCACATCGTTGCTCGTCCAATAGGAGTTGTGATTGCTAATAGGGTTGCCAGCATTGGCGTTAGTCGTAAAGTAATTGATGCCAGCATCGCGGGCAGCATTATCGGCCCCAAGCACGCCAGGCACAACCAATGGCAAGGATTTAGGCGCTAAAATGCCAGTCATCAAGCCTGGGGTTAGGAAATTACGCCCTTCATCGGAGCGAATCCATGGTTGGCCAATGTAATCGCCTTTGTCGCTCACGCTGAGGAACTTGGCATATTGCATCGCCCGATCAGCATTGGCCACGGGCGACCCGAGCGTAACCACCCCAGAAACATCAACGCCCATGTTATTTTCAAGCATTGGCGCGAGGTTACTGACAACCGCCCCACCGCCGCTATGCCCAATCAGCATGACGGTTTGGCCAGGCAATAATGGATTACGCGCAAGGTCTTGTTGAATAAAGTTGTAGCTTTCTTGGGTATACTTGCCCTGATCTTGCATTGTATACTCTTGCACAACTTCGCTGACCCCGACTCCAGTATTAAACAACATTGAAGCCCCGTTGACAACACTGGCACCAGCGCCTGTAATTCCATTAACCACTGAGGCTCCGGCTCCGGTCAGCCAATCGACGGGCGACAACCAACCACCATGATTGGTGCCTTGCAAGTCGGTGCCTTGCAAGTTGGTGGTGTAGTTGGTGTTGTAAATTGCCGGCATGGCCTTGATTTGGCTTGGATCATAGCCATGGGCCGCCAACAAGCCAGCCAGTTGCTGTGGACCTTCGCCTGGTGTGCCATCTGGTTCGCTGGCGTTAATCCCATTGACAATGTACATCCGTGGTGGTGGCAACTGACTAGCCGCTGCCGAACCTGCTGCATTGCCAGCCGCAGCACTGAATGAAACACCGCTGCCAGCGCCTGAGCTAGCTTCGCCATCGGCAAATGTGATCCCCTTAGCCGCCTCTTGTTCAGCTTGCTGAAAGATCGTGCTAATTTGTTGGGTCACCGTTTGCGCTTCCCGCAATACACCTGTTAGACGTTGCATTGTGGGGAAAATTTCCACCTGCATTTCATTGAAAAATGCCTTTGCCGCATCACCCATCCATCCGCCATTGGCTAAACTTTCATAGCTCTGGCGAATCTGGCTGTTGATTTGATCAACTACCTCCGATTGCTTGCCAAACCGACTTGCAACTTGAGTGAGTTGGTCATACTGAGCTTGAACGATTTCAGCTCCCATGCCAATACTCCTTAAAAGTGCGCTTCAACCTCGGGAATGCCCTTGCTCTCGTTGACCGAATGTGGGGTAAAAAACCGAAATGTAGCAGTATCATCGTATAAAAACAGTCTTACGTCAAGATCTTTATTAAGAAAAAGCTGCAATCTAGCAGCTAGCTAGTTAGTTATTGTTAAGTATCTTGATCAGGTTAGTCTTTTTTAGGCCTAGGTTTGTTTTGCCCCACTAAGAGCGTTGCAAGAACAAGACCAAGCAAAACCCCTTGATCAACCGATCAAGGGGTTAACTAAATTTGCGCCAGTTGTTTGATCAATTGAACTGATTCATGATTCAAGTAACGTGGCTCGCATCCAATCGGCATCGTGGCGTTGGCTGCCATCGGCCTCAGGGCTGGCATCAAACCAACCAGCAAACCGCCCGTTCTCAACCACTATATCTTTGGCTTGCAACCCAGCAACCGCCAAATTCTCGAAGCTTTTCAGCTTGCGCAAACTGGCCGCGTTTAAGTTTACACCCCGTAAATCACAGGCGTAAATCGCCGCAAAATCAAGCATGGCATGATCAAATTGGGCATTGCGAGCTGAGCTACGGCTCAGACTGAAACGCACTGCATGGGTATAACTAATCCTCGCCTGATCCAAAATGCTGGTCTCAACACTGGTTTTGTTCAGATCGGCATAGGCCAGATTGGCTTGGCTAAAATCGCTTAGTTTAATGATTGCACTGATCAGATCAGCCTGTTGCCAATTGCTGTCACGGGCATCAATTTGCTCACAAAAGCTCGAAGCAAAGCAGGCCTTGCGCAAATCGGCAGCTTGTAAATCGACCTTGCGCAACGTTGCCCCAAAAAAATTACAATCGCGCAAATCGCAGCCTGCCAACACCACGTTTTCAAGCTGCATGCGCATCAACGAACGCCCACGCAAATCCATGCCCCGTAGATCACAATTGCGCAAGCTCATAGCTTCGCCAACCGGTTCTTGCAGCCATGCGGTATGTGCAGCCAGCAGTTGATCAAGCTTTTGTTGCGAAAAATAGCGCATTGCTAACGCCTCAGCATTCCAAACCTAAGCTTGCATACGTTGTTCAATAATTTCGACGGCGCAGCTGATGCCCTGCTCGGCTTGCAGGGTTTTGGCCATCGCTTGAGCATTGTGCTGCATGCTCGGCGTGTTAGAGGCTTGCGAAATCGCCCAAGCCAAACGATCGACAGTGAGTTTATTGCGCGGAATCGCCTTTGGCCCTAAGCCCAAGTCATATACTCGCTGCCCCCAACGCAATTGATCGCCCAAATGCGGCACGATCACGGTGGGCAAACCAGCCGCCAAGCTTGCAGCAGTTGTGCCAGCCCCTCCATGGTGCACCGCCGCTTTGACATGGCGAAAAAGCCGTTCATGCGGTGCTGCACCAATTCGAAAAACAGTTTTAGGCAATTCGATTTGGCCCAAGCCAGCCCAGCCAGTCTGGATAATTGCCCGTTGCCCACTATGCGCCACCGCTTTGAGCAACAGTTCGGTAAAGGCATCGGGGTTGGCTCCAGTCATGCTGCCAAAACCAATGTAGATTGGAGTTGGTCCATCGGCCAAAAATTGCTCAAGTTCAGGCGGCATTTGCCAAGCCTCATCTGGCGGCAACATCCAATAACCCACCGTCTGAATATTGGCAGGCCAATCGCTAGGATGCGGAATAATTGCCGAGCTATAGCCTTGAATCATGGTGGTTTGGCGCAAACGCTCGGTATATTCGCGCACGCTTTGGGCTGGTAATTTGAGCTGTTGCTGACGAAATTGATTAATAAAATCACCGCCAACCTGCCACATAAACGGCTCGATCACCCATCGCCCAAACCAATAATTAATGATGTTGTCGTGGTTTGGTAGAATTGCCGCCGCACTGGCAGGACCGCAACGCGTGGCCAACATAGCTGGTTGCAATGGCGTGCTAATATGCAGCACCTTCAGCACTTCAGCCAAAGTCACCGCAAACACGTCCGAGGTAAAACTGCTAATCAACACATCGCAGTTTTGGGCGGCTTGCCAAGCATCTTCAACCATAGTCAAGGCATGTTGCTTCAACAACCGGCGCATCGCATTGCGCTGCTTAATTGGATTAGCCCCATGTTTGACCCAATCGTTGCCATGATCGCTCAACATCATCTGCTGAATATCGACCCGCGCAGTGGCAACTTGTAGGCCAAACTCCTCAACCCAGCTTTTAAAATTGCTGCTGACCAACAGGGTTATTGAATGCCCGCGCTGTTGTAAGGCCAAGCCCAAGGCCACCATCGGCTGAACATCACCACGTGTCCCAAACGCAATAATTAAAATTCTCACACACTTGCTCCCAGTAAAAAGGCTAAGGGTAGCTCAATTCGTTCACGCCAAGCATGCTCGGAATGGTCTGCCCCAACAAATTTTTTGGTCAGCCAATTGCGGCTTTGGCGATACCCTGCCGCTTGCATCCATCCATCCATTTCTCTTTGATATGGCTCATACTCAGCATCAAGCCCTTCGGTGCCAAAATCAAAATACAACCGATGCTTATTAGGTTTCGGTAGCCGTTGGCCAAACCAGCGTACCAACGGGCTTGCCCCAATTGGCCAGTGGGTCGAAAGACACCCAGCATTGCCAAAAACTTTCGGGTATTCGACCAAGGCATAGAGCGAAATGATGCCGCCCATACTTGCGCCCATAATGCTGGTATGCTCAGGCTCAGGGTGGGTACGATAGGTTGCATCGATCTGTGGTTTCAGCGTTTTTACAATCCAAGCCAAATATTGATCGGAAAGTGGTACGCCACCAACAGCTGCGACAAATTGCGCTTGGGCGGCGGCGTTGGCAGTGTAGAATGGCTTGGCAGGCAAATAATCGCGAATCCGCTGCTCGCTATTCCAAATGCCAACCACAATCGCGCCATTGATCGTTTGGGTTGCAATCAAGTTTTCTAGCGCCTCATCAACCCCCAAATCAACCCCGATATAGGCCAAAGCTGGGTCAAACACGTTTTGACCATCATGTATGTAGATCACTGGAAAAGCTTCGCTACTGCTATGGTAATTGGCTGGCAGCCATACATCAACATTGCGGGGCAAAAGGCCAGGAATATCCATATTGGCATAGCGTTCTAAAAATCCAGTTGCATCAGATAATTCAATAGTCTGCATAGCTACCTCAACTACGAATCTAGAGTTTTTAGCATGGTCTGGATGAAGTTAATCGCCATTTTGGGTGGGAGGCTTGAGCGCGGCCAAGTTCGCTGATGAATAATGCTATAGCCGCGTGGGTTGAGCAAGATCATCGAACAAGAGTAGCCACCAATCCAAGCAAAAAAAGGTTGTTCAACCAGTTTAATACATTCGGCGCTAAATTCACGGGCGCTCACCGCTACCGTAATTGCATTGGGTAGATGCAAGCGCAGCCAGCGTTTCCGCACAAAACCAGCCTCGACTAGCTTTAATTGGGCCAAATTGGCTTGCTCTAAGGTATAGGCTTGATATTCTTGATCAATCGCTAGCCGATCAAAATCCCAAAAAGCCAGATCATTGGTCACTTTGCCAATTAAGGGTAGCGGCGCAACCCAACGTAGATGCACATCGGCAGCTTGCGGGTTAAGTTGAATCGGGCGGGTATAATTCATGTCCCGCCGTTCCAGCCAACGCGTTAATTGGTCAAAGAAGTAATAATTCATGCCATTAGCCACATCCAAAACGTACCAATTAATAAGGATGGTAGCACAAACAGCAAGCCCAACTTAAAATATTGTTTGGCGCTAATTTCCATCCCTTTGCGCCGTAAAATTACCAACCACAGCATGGTGGCCAACGAGCCAACAATCGTTAAATTTGGCCCAAGGTCAGCCCCAAAAATTGTGGCATAGATCAAAGCAGGCTCAGGCGTGCTGGGCAAATGTTCAAGGGTCGAGGTCATCACCAAAGTCATTGGCACATTGTTGATCATATTCGAGCCAAGCGCACTACCAAAAATTACCCGCGCAATGTTGCCCAAACTCGCGCCGCTACCCTGCAACAAACTCGCGCCAAAGCGTTCAGTCCAGCCTAATTGCTCGATTGCCCGTACCACTAAAAACATGCCGCTGATAAAGCCAAACAAGGCTGGCGATAACTCATGCAAGGCTTGTTTGGGCTTAAACGTGCCATTCCACCAACTAATCGCTGCTAAGAGGGCTGCTCCGGCCAAAGCCACAAAGGCCAATGGCACTTGCCACAACGAGCCAGCTACATAGGCCACGGCAATACTGCCCAAGCCAATGAGGGTTGCCCAATAGAGGCGCGGGTTGGCGATGGTTAAATCATCAAGTAACGCCAAATCATAGCTGCCCTGCAAATCGCGCCGAAACAACCAAGCAAATAGCCCGATATTCCAGCCAATACACAGCAGTGATGGCACCAACAAATAGGCCCAATATTCCAGCAACTCCCGATTAAAACGGGTTAGTACCAAAATATTAATTGGGTTGGAAACGGGCAGCAACGCCGAAGCAGTATCGGCAATAAAGGTGCAGGCAAACATAAATGGCAAGGCTGACAAGCGCAAACGGCTGGCCAACGTCCAAACCACTGGAGTTAAAATCAAGGCTGTAGCGTCGTTGGAGAGCACCGCCGTAATCAACGTGCCCACCAAAAATACTGCCAAATATAAACGCTGAGCTGAACCATTGGCCCAACGCGCTGCCTGTAACGCCAAGGCTTGAAACACCCCAGCTTGCTCGGCAAAAAAGGCAATTAGCATCAAACCTACAAAAAAACCATACACATTCCATTCGCGGGCAAGCGTCGGCAAAATTGCCTTCAGTGGCAAAATCCCGACCAATAGCATGGCAACTGCGCCAAGTAAAGCAACCCAAGCTTCCGAAATATTGCGCGGACGAACCATTACGCCCAAGAGCGTGGCTCCAAAAATTGTTCCACCAAGTAGCAGTTGCATGATCTTCCTATTAAATGAGGGTTTACGAATCAATCACATTCTTTAACGCAGCGGCGGAGAGCTTTTAAGCATACAGGACTGCAAGACCGTTTTAGCCACGAATTGCACGAATTCCACAAATAATCGTTTCATTCCTCATCCTTCGATACTCTGCGCCGCTGCGTTAAAACTAGCCCCTATGTGTAATGGTTCATTGGGTTGGCAACGCATGGCATGCCCTCACCCCCTCTCCCGCACGCGCGGCGAGGGGGAACCGTTCCAACAGTGCTCCCCTCGTCCGCCGCCGTGGGCGAGGGGCTGGGGGTGAGGGTACGAGCACTGGTTGTTAACCTCATAATCCATTACGCCTATGCGCTATGTTCTATGGTCTATGGTCTTTCCCTAGCATATAAAAAACCGCCAACCACAGCCGTGGTGACGGTTGCTACCAATCATCGTTTTTAAGCGCCTACAAATACTCGAATTGGCTGATACGTCGCCGCCACTCTTCTTTGATTTGGACAGTGTTTGCGCCGCGACTGGTGAAGAAATCGAGAATCAAGCGATTGAACTGCGAATTAGTATCCAAGAACGGAAAGTGAGTACCATTTTCTAAGGTCAATACCTGATGTTCGATCGCTGCAGTTTCAAACAATTGGGCATGATCACGGACAACAATTTGATCGTTGCCAGTATAAATGCCTAAGGTTGGAGTTTTAAGTGTTTCAAGGGTTGAGCGCAAGTCAGCTGCTAGCACCGAATCAAACACGCGCTGAATCACATCGCCGGAAGTAGCGTTGGTATCTTCCAAGACTTCGCGATAGGTGTCATCATCGATTTTGATATTTTTGAGCAGCTTGCTCCAGGTTTCGTTGGGGTTAGATTTGCCCATCAAGCGCGAAAGTGTGCTGGGCTTAACCAAGGTGCTCAACGGCTCGCCATGCACGGGCATGTTCGAAGTGATCACTTTGATAAAACTATTGGGAGCTTGCGCCGCCGCCCGAATTGCGACCATCCCGCCAAGGCCATGGCCAACCAGGTTGGTGCGAACCATCCCCAATTCGCGCATAAAGGCGAGCAGTTGCTCAACATAGGCATCGATATTGTAAGTACCGATCGATCGATCCGAATCGCCAAAACCCCAAAAATCGAGAGCATAGGCCCGAAAGCGATCAGAGACCATCTCCATTGACGGAACCCAATAGCGCCAAGAGCCAAGCCAACTATGCAAGAAGATAATTGGCTGACCACGGCCAAACACTTCGTAATGCACAACCCGATTTTCGATAAAAATTGCACTCATGCCCGCGTACTCAACAATTCGCGCACCCGACCAATGAGGGTTGCTGGAGCATAGGGCTTGAGCATATACTCGGTCGCGCCTGATTCCCAGCCTTCCTCTATTTCGGTTTTTTGCCCTTTAGCCGATAGCAAAATAATTGGTGTCGAAGCAAATTGTGGGTACTTGCGCAACTCACGACATGCTTCGTAGCCAGTCATCCGTGGCATTTTAATATCAAGAACCAGTAACTCTGGAGTAACCTGAAGGGCTAGTTCAACCGCTTCTGCTCCATTATGTGCTTCGATCACCTCAAACCCGCCAAGGCTCCGCAGGCTAAAGCTGGTCATAAACAGCACATCTGGCTCATCGTCTGCAACGAGAATTTTGATCATGCCCATCGAAGCTCCTGTGTTCTGCCGATGCTAGACCTCATCACGTTCGCCTAAGTCGGGGCGTGGTTGCACTTCTGGTAGCGAGAAGCTGAATGTACTGCCCTCACCATAGACACTTTGCACCCACATATCGCCATTATGCAATTCGATAAACGACTTAGCGATGGAAAGCCCTAAGCCTGTGCCGCCAACTTCATCACGTAGGGGACTATCGGCTCGATAGAATCGTTTGAACATGCTCTTTTGTTGCTCGGCTGTCAAACCGACCCCGGTATCTTTGACATCAAGCTGGATCATCTTGTCCTCGTTGATGAAGGTGCGGATTATCACATCGCCACCAGCGTAGGTATACTTGATCGCATTCGAAACCATGTTCGTTAAGACCTGTCCAATCCGCTTACTATCATACTCGATTAATGGCAATGTGTCGTCAAGCTCGAGTTTCAGCGTCATATTCTTCTTCTCGATTTCAAGCCCCCAGGTTGCCACGATATCGCGCACCAATTGGTTAATTTGGTTCGGCGCAGTGTTCAAGACAATCTTGCCTGCTTCCAAGCGCCCAATTTCCAACAGGTCTTCGACCAAGCCCACCATGCGCATAGCATTGGTCTTGACGGTGTTTAACATTTCGCGTTGTGGATCGGATAGTTGGCCAACTGCACCGAGCAGCAGCAAATCGACAAAGCCGCGAATTGGGGTAAGCGGCGTGCGTAACTCGTGCGAAACCGTCGCCACAAAGTCACGCTTAGCCCGATCAGCTTCAACTTCACGGGTAATATCGCGCAAGACCACCACAACCCCGAAGCGTGAGCTTTCTTCGCCAACCACCGGGGCAAAGTTGGCCGCAATCGATTGGCCTGGCAATTCGATCATGCTGCGATGCACGCCTTCGGAGCGTTGCACCACCTGAATGCCTTCGTGCAAACCAGCATACAGCAGTAACGAGCGGCCTTCTTCATGCAATTCTTCTTCGTTGCGCGGAGCAGCCACGACTTGCAAGCTGTTGTGCATCACTTCCGAGCGCGGAATCCGCAAAACATCTTCGGCTGCTGGATTATACAGAATGATCTTCTCGGTTTGGTGGTCAAGCACCATAACCCCTTCCGAAACACTCTGGAGAATAGCAGCGGTCTTGCTCGCTTCTTCACGTTGTTGCCACATCGCGTCAGAAAGTCGGTCAGCCGAGTCATAAACCAAGGTGTAAAGGTCGGCGTTGTGCAAGGCCGAAGAAACTTCGCCACCAATCGTCGAGAGGAAGCGCAGGTGATCTTGGGTGAAGAAGCCAATTTCGTTGCTATAGAGCATCAACACCCCTTGAGGTGCGTCGCTCGAAAGTAATGGCACGGCAATCACCGAGCGCACATCGTCACCGCGTCCGCTTTGGGCATTCGTCCAACGCTCATCCAGCCAAACATCGGAGATCACCACGCCTTCGTTGTGCTCGATGATCCAGTTGGCCAAACCTGGGTGTTGGAAGCGTACTCGCGTTTCAATCGACTTCAAGCCCAATTCTTCGTTGAGCACTGCATGACACACCAAATCTTTGGATTCGCGGTCGAGCAAGAAGACTGCCCCACGCCGTACCATCAAGGCCGAAGCCGCGAGATCAAGCGTGCGCAGCAAGAGCTCGTCGCGGTCGAGGGTCGTGCCAAGCTCAGTTGCAATGTTGTAGAGTGCTTCGACTCGTTCCTTTTCACCCTTAAGTTCCAAGGTGCGCTGATCAACGATTTCTTCGAGCTCAAGATTGAAGCGGCGAATTTGATCGAACAATTGAGCATTGTTGATCGCTTGACCAATTTGGGTTGCCAAAATCATCAAGCTCGAAATCGTGCGTTCGTTGAAGGTAAATGGTTCGTCCATCCCCACGAACACCACGCCGCGCAAGCCTTCGCGCAACATTGGCAAGAAGATCGAGCCACGCATGCCGATGCTATTGACGAATGGCGCTAAGCCTTCGTCGGTGCTGGCATCAAACAAGGCCAATGGATGGCCTGAACGCAATGGCCGCAAAATTTCCATGCTGCCAACATCAAGCTCATTGGTATCGGGCAGTTCCAATTCCATATGGTCGCGGTTGAGTGCTAACGAGTTGGTAATTGTGTAACCATCGCCTGCGACCACGATAATCCCGCCGAAATCGGCCCGCGACATTTCGATTGCGCTCGAAGCACTAATCGCCATCAATTCGTCGATTTCCAAGGTACTAGCCAAGGAAACGCTGGTTTCTGAAAGCGTCGAAAGTTCGCGCACGCTCTGGCGTGATTCCGAGAAGAGCCGTGCATTTTCCAAGGCTTGGGCTGCTTGCGAGGCAATCGTGAGCAACAATTGCACCAATTCATCGCTATAGGCATTATCCTGCTCATAGCTTTGAACCGTCATAACCCCGACAACCTTATCGGCGGCAATCAGTGGAATTCCTAGCCATGAACGGGCCATATCGCCAACTTGATCAACCTTCATTTCGGTCATGCGTTCGGCGATATGTGGGCCTTGCAACAACAACGGCTGCCGTTTACGAATGACATATTCAGTCAAACCATTTACGCCGCGCTGCGGCATAACATTGATTGGATGGCCATATTCGTAATACAGCGGGAAGGTCACTTCTTTATTGCGCTCATCATACAGCGCAAGATAGAAGTTTTCGGTTTTGACCAACTTGCCAGTTTGTTCGTAAATCACCCGCAGCAAGTCGTCGAAGCGCACCGTTGAACTCAAGGCTTGACCAATATTATTCAAGGTGTTCAAGCGCTGAATCGATTGTTCGCGCTCAGAGAACAATCGAGCATTGGCAATCGCCGCGCCTGCCTGCGCCGCAACCGTGGTAACGAAGCTCATATCATATTCAGAGAACGAATATTCTTCATAGCTCTGAATATTGATAATCCCAATCACATCAACGCCAACCACAATTGGCACAACCAGATACGACTGTTCGATCTCTCCCTGACCACCAACCCGCATGGCACTGGTTTCCGAGGTGATTTGGGTTTGGGCATCGCGATATTCGTTGGCTTCTTCCGATGTGTTCAGTAGCAACGGCTGCCGATGTTCGATCACCCACGCTGGCACGCCAACCGACAAGCGGCGTGAACCAATCGTGACTGGTGCGCCCCGATCATGGGCTTCGCGGAATTCCATCGAGTGAGTTTGTGGATCGTACAAGCCAATGAAGGCCGTACTAACATCAACAATTTCGCCCAAGCCAGCATACAAGCGCTCTAAGATTTCATCCAAACTAATGGTTGAGGTAATCCCTTGGCTAATGCGGTTGAGCGTATCCAGTTCACGAATCCGGCGTTCACGTTCGGTAAACAGCATGGCTTTTTGCACTGCTGCCGACGATTGGTTGGCCAACGATTCAAGAAACTGAAGTTGTGCTCGACTAAATGTGTTGGCTTGCGGGCTTTGAATCACCAGCACGCCCAACGGCTGATTGATATTCATCCCATAGGTTTGGCTACCCATGGTGATCGAAGCCGCAATCACCGATTCTGGCTCAATCGCATCGGGAATACCTTCAAGCCGTGGTGAGAAGCGCTCGTTGAGCAAATCGCTGCTGCTGTTGAACATCAATGGGCGTTGCTCAAACAACATGGTTTTGAGGAAGTTGTTGCTCAGCACATGCGAAATCAACGAATAGGGCTGGCCATTGCTAAAGCCAACCGTGGTTGAGATCATATTGGTTGGCGCATCGTAGAACACGATATAAGCATTGTCAGTATTGTAGATTTCGGTCAAGCCCTTCAAAATTGAGCTAGCCAATTCTTCGGGCGAGAGCGTCGCGGTCATCGATTGGCTAATCGACGACAAAATTGCCGCTTCGGTTACTTGGCGTTCGCGTTCAGCAAACAAGCGGGCATTTTCGAGTGCGATTGCAGTTTGGCTGGCGACCGCTTGCAAGAATTGAATGGTTTCGGTGCTGAATGCCCGTTGATTTGGGCTTTGGATAGTGATAACCCCCAAAACCATATCGCCAAGCATAATCGGAATCCCGACCCACGAAGCCATTGCGGTATCGTGGCCTAACAAGAAGCGCGAGGCATTGGCAGTTTCTTCGATCGTATTCAGGACAATCGTGCGCCGACCGCGAATAACGCGGCTCAGCACGCCTTCGGCCAAGGCTTGTGGCTCAAGTCGCTCCTCACGGCCAGCATTCATCACCACAGGGAAGGTCAACAGATTATGATCGCTATCGTAGAGTACGATAAATGAGTAGCGGGTATCGACCACGCTGCTCAAACGCAGGTGCAATTGGCGCAGCAAAGTTTGTGGATCAAGCGTCGAAGTGATCGCTTGGGTTACATCGTTTAATGCTTGCAGCACCGTAATTTGGCGTTCGCGCTCCACGAACAGGCGAGTATTTTCAATTGCGATTGCCGCTTGGTCAGCCAAAGCACTCAACAGCGCCGTATCATCTTCGCTGAATAATGCCCCTGTGCCCGACATCACGCTCAGCACACCCAACAATTCATTGCGATAGACAATCGGCACACCCATAAAGACCGAGAGGCCATGGTCGCGATTGAATTCGGTATATTGCGAGATGATTGATGAATTACCATCGGTGGCACTGGTTGTTAGCGGTTTGCGTTGCTCGGCGACCGTGCCAACCAAACCCTCGCCACGCTTGACGCGCAAGCTTTGGACAAAATCGGTTGGCAAGCCCAACGAGGCCACAGGCTGAAGTTCTTCATCGCCAGTAAACAGAATCACGGTTTCGATGTTGAGTTGGCGGGCCACCAAGCGTACCAAAGTATCCAAGACCTGGGTTGGCTCGTGGATTGAGCTAAGCGCTTGGCCTGCTTCCAAAAGCACCGACAATTCGCCAACTTTGCGGCTTAGCACATGGGCTTGGCGCTCAGTTTCGGCAAACAGACGGGCATTTTCCAAGCCTTGCGAAATCTGGTTGGCGATGGTTTGGCAGGTTTCAGCATCGCGTTGGCTGAAATGCCGGCTCTCGCCAATGTGATCAAGCCCAATCGAGCCAACCACTTCGCCCTTGACAATCAACGGAACCAACATCAACGCTTGAATGCCCAGTTGGCTGATCGTTGCACGAAACGATTCAGTTAATTCGTGCTCAAGTGGATTGTTGATGACCAATGGGCGGCGATGGCGCTGCATCCATGGAATGGTGCCGTTGTTGGCAACCGGAACTTCGATGCTCAGATCACCTTTAGGGAATTCGGCGCGGGTATAGCCAATTTGGGCTTCGTAATCAAAAATCACCAAGCGAGCTTGTGAAGCATCGGTCACTTGGGCCATTTCTTCAACCGCCAAATCGTAGAGCACTTGGGTATCAAGCGTCGAAGCGGTCAGATCAGAAACGTGATTGATCAGCGCCAAGCGTTCAGCTTCAGTTGCGAGTTGCTCCAAACCATCCTGAGTTTGGCTATACAACAACACATTTTGCATCCCCAAGGTTACCTGATAGGCTACGTTGATCAGCAATTGCAAATCGCGTTCATCGAACATCGCTTGCTTATAGTGTTGCAGCAGCAAAATCCCAAGCGGTTCGTCGTTGCTGGTGAGCAACGGCACACCCATCAACGATTGTGAAAGCACTGTATCGGCTGATTGCACTCGTGGATGAATATCGGGATAGGCCTTCATTTCCTCGTCAACATGCTTGAACAGCAACGGTTGGCGATGCTCCAAAATCCAAGCAGTCAGTGAGTGCGGCGTAATCGGCGTAGCTTTGGGATATTGAATAATCAAGCCACGATCGATCACAAAGCTATGGCTACGCACCGTCAGATCGCTATCAAAAACGCTCAGATTGAAAATTTCAATCGGTAAGAACTCACGCAGCACGTTATACACGCCCTGCATCAATTCATCAGCGTTAAGCGTTGAGCTGGTAACTTGGCCGACACGGCGAATAACATCAAGCTCTTTAATTTGGCGATCACGTTCGTTGAACAGCTGAACTTTTTGCACGCCCAAACTAATGTGCGAAACCACGTTGGTCAAGAAAGCAACCGTGCGTTGATCAAAGGCATTTGTCCGATAATCTTGCAACGAGAGCATCCCAATCGGTGCACCGTCGCGAGCAATAATCGGCACGCCAATCCACGAGCGTGGCGATTTATTTTTGCCCTCGATTGGGTTGGCCATCGGCTGAACGCCCTTTTGGTGCAATTCAGCCTTGTTCGTTACATCGGCCAAAATCAAGGGTGCACGATTTTGCACCACCCATGCGCTTGGGCTGCCTGGGCGTGGCTTCCCACGTGGCGTTCGTTCGGCTGGCACACCTTCTTGGACAGCATAGCCATCGGTAATTTGGTCGTGCTCAGCATCGTAGATCATGGTGTAAAAAACTGGCGCTGAGGTTACTTCTTGCAAGTATTCAGCGGTCAATCCCAGCATTTCACTCAGATTAAGTGAGGCGCTCATCAACTGGCCAATTTGGCTAATCGCATCCAACTCGCGAATTTGGCGTTCGCGGTCGCCGAAGAGGCGGGCATTTTGTACTGCCAAGGCCACTTGGCTAGCGATCGTTTGCAACAACTCGGCTTCGCGTTCGCTATAGATATTTGGCTCGTAGTGTTGAACCGAGAGCATCCCCACAGCGGTGTCATCGCGAATCTTCAGCGGTACGCCAATCCACGAGCGTACCCATTTATCGGGGTTGCCAAAGCGCTTGATCGTATATTTGCCCTCAATTTCTTGGGGCATATCACGGAAGACCAAGGGTTCAAGGGCGTTAACAACATGGGCTGACGGTGAGTTGGGCAACAGTTTTTCGCGTTGCTCTTCGATGAAGAATTTACCTTCTTCAACATTGACCCGCAGCACAATCTCGCCATGGGTTGGATCGTAGACGAAGCTATAGAAGACATTCAATTCCAAGGTTGTGCGCAACGATTCGTAGACACCCTTGAGAATTTCGACAAAATCAAGGGTTGAATTAGTCAGACTACCAATTTTGTTGATCAGTGCCAATTCATTCAAACGCGATTGGGTATCGGTGTATAGGCGCGAGTTTTCAATTGCCACAGCCAATTGGTTGGCAATCGTATCGAGCACTGCCGCATCGCGTTCGCCATAGCGCCCAGCTTCATTATGTTGCAGCGAAAGCACCCCGCGCACCGTACCATCACCCAACAACAGTGGCACGCCGATCCACGAACGAGGAACATCGGTGCTATTACCTTCATCATTACGCGGTGGGCTATTGTCCTCGTCATAATGAAATTCCGTGGTCATATCATTGAAATACAACGTTTTACGTTGCTTGATGATCCGTGCCATCAACGAGCTTTCGTTAATTGGCCCATTGACCACATCGGGCATAAAGTGCTCGTCATCAATCGCCAACGATTTGACCACACTATTGCGCTGAGTATCAAAAACTGCCAAATAGTAGGCGCGAATTGGCAGATTTTCGCGCAACACATTGTAGACTTCACGCGCCAAATCATTGAATTCGAGGCTAGCAGTTGCGGCGCGGCTAATGCGGTTGATAATCGCCAGTTCGGCAATTTGGCGCGAACGTTGATCAAACAGCCACGCATTTTCAATCGCAATCGCTGCTTGGTTGGCGAAAATTTCCAAGGTTTCGACCGTGCGGCGGGTTGGCGCTTCGTGGGTAAACGGATCATCGACCGTCATAATCCCAATTAATTCGCGCTCAGTCGAGTAGAGCGGCACGAGCAGTTGATCGCCATCGTGCCAAGCATTCGAATCGTTGCCGCGAGTGATGTAATAGGCTCGACCAATGCGATATTGGGGATCGAGCAAGGGGTGCACAGTTTCAATCGAAATATCTTCGCTGCGCAATTGTTCCAAATCGGAGAGCGCAATCCCTGCGCCGGCGGCGGTGCGCATAATCGTCGGACGCGCCGGATCGATCAGATTGAACAAGACCATACGATAGCCAGCGGCTTCGGTCACACTAAAGGCGATTTGCTCAAGCAGATTGCTCAGCTCCATATCGGCCCGTAGCGCGTTACCAATTTCCAGCACTTCATTTAAGAGGCTTGCACGTTGTTGCAACAATTCGCGTTGCTTAACTTGCTCCTCGTAGTGTTGGGCATTACCAATCGCCAAAGCAGCTTGGTCGGCCACAGCGCGTACAAAATCGAGCGCGGCGTGATCGAAGGAATAACCTTTGGCATCGCCAGCAATAATTGCCCCAGCCACCCGATTTTCGTACAAAATCGGAGCCATGAGCAACGAACGAATCTCGCCCCAGGCAATATTCGCTTCTAATACAGTTACATCATCATAAATCAGGGCTTCGGCGCGTTGCATTGGCGCACTCAACAAGCCATTATTCAGCAACGGTAGCGCCAACACGCCAGCAGCTTCGGCTGAATTGTAGCCAGTTTGCGCGATAACTTGCAGCGATTCATCTTCGTTATGCAGCACCACAATCCCATAGCCACAGCCAGTAGCTTGGGTGATTTCGGTCAACATTGCGGGCAGCAATTGCTCAAGCTGCAAGGTCGAGGTTAGTTCACGGCTGATGCGTTGGAGCGCCAAAAGCTCGCGTACCCGTTCGCGCAACACTTCGTCGGTGGCTTCGTAGCGCTGAACATTGCGCAACGCTTGAGCGGCTTGCGAAGAAATAATATTCAGTAAGCGCTCATCTTCAGCATCAAACCGCCCAATCGTGCTTGAACCAAGCTCCAATGTTCCGATCAACTGATCGCCAATCAGCATTGGCACGCCCAAGAAGGAGCGGAAGGCCAAGCCACTTTCGGTTTCGTGAGGTCGAATTGGCTTAACAATCTTTTGGCGTTGCAAATCGTCGATCCGCAAGGTTGAGCGATGCCGCGCCAACCAACCAGTCAAACCTTGATCGATGCCATACGAACCACCTTCGCTCGCATAGTGCTGGCGAGTGCGAGGTGTGGCAAATTGGCTATTTAAGACCTGATTTTGCGGATCGTAGAGACAAATTTCCAGATCAATATTATCAAAGAGCTGAACAACGCTTTCGCCGATGCTTTCGAGCGCCACTTGCAGGCTCACGCCTGAGGTCAATTTGGCACTCAGCGATTGCAACACTGAAAGCTCAGCATTGCGGCGGCGCTCATCATTTAATAAGCGCGTATTGCCAATCGCCGTGGCAGCTTGAGCCGCCAAGGTTTGAGCTAAGGTAATTTCGCCAGGATTAAAGGTACGGGGTTTCGAGGTAGTGGTACACAGCAACGTCCCAATCACCCGCTCCTTGAGCAGCATTGGCAAGCCTAAAGCGCTGCGAATACCACGGGCCTTGAGCCACGAACGTTGAGCATTGATTCGTGGGTCAGTATCAATATCGACAACCACGACTGGTTGTTGGGTATCGAACGATAATTTTAAAATTGATTCAGGCCGCAACTCATAGGTTGCCCCAATCGATAAATCTAACGAATTGGTGGCATCGTCATCAGTTGCTTGGGCTACCAACTCACAAATTTTGCGTCGATCATCCCAGAGCAACAACAAACATTGCTCGACCCCAAGCGCCAGCAAGACATTTTCAGTTAATCGATTGAGAATATGGCTTAGATCAAGCGATGAGCCAACTGTCAAGCTATTTTCATACAGCAAATACAATTCGCGGGAGCGTTGACGTTGAGCATCGAAGAGTTTGGCGGTGCGCATCGCCAACGAAGCTTGAGCGGCGAATGATTCAAGCAAGGCCAAATCAGCATTTTGAAAACCGCGCTCAGGCTCGATATGCACCAGCACCAAAACCCCAATAATCGCCTCGTCGGCGCGGAGCGGAGCAGCCATCACAGCGGTGAAGTTAATCCCCTCGGGGAGATTATCGTATTTTTCTTTGGCTTGGGCATAATCATTGACCAGCATCGGTTTGCCACTTTGGGCCACCTTGCCAGCCACACCCTTGCCAACCTGAATCCGTGCGCCATTCCAATTGGCCGGAAATTGCACAACTTGGCGCAACTCCAAATATTGCTGGTTGGAATCGGTCATGTAGACCCCACCACCAGCAGCACCCAGTAATTCGGTTGCTTGAGTTACCAAGGTTTGCAAGAAATCGTCAGCATTAAGTTGTTGCGCCAAACCTTGCAACGATTCAGTCATAGCCGCGACCGTGCGTTCACGGCGGGCAAATTCCTCTTGCAAGGCGACACCCTGCCACAAACTGGTTAGCTGAGCCACCAAAACTGTGAGCGGCTCAGGCTCAATTGTGACCGGAGCGACCAAAACGCCAGGCACCTCGGCAGTGCCAATCTCAAACATCTGCCAACCATCGGGTAGGCGAACCTCACTTCCACCATTTAAAACGCGAGCAGGCAACAACCGATTGGTTGCGCGTTTATTCATGCCCCATGCAGTCAGCAACGAACGTTGTTGACCAAGGCGTAAGATCGCCCCTTGAGCAAACATGCCGCTTTGCTTGAGCAAATCGGCACAGCGCTGCGCGAACGTTGGCAAATCAGGCGATTGCTCACGGGCGAGGTGAGCAATGCCTGTTAACACGTGCCAAATTGCGGTGGAAGGAGGAGAGATTTTCATGGGCATTTGTGTTCTTTAGGCACAGGAATTAACTCCTGGCTTAGCGGCCAAATTTCACAGCGCTACGAACTGAACCATCTTGCAAGTTTGGCAATGGGCGCACACTTTCAGCCGTTTCGCTGAGTTCACGGATATCATAGAATGGCCCATCGTTGCTATCGAGCACCCCGATTGAAACCGTCATCAGTGGTTCTTGGCGTTCAGTGCCATCGGCATTTTTGGCCAAAATATAGCCACGTTTACGGTCGGGATAGCTATAGTGCAAGCCAATTTCTTGATCAAAGCGTTCGGCGATCCGATCGACAATTGCTTTAGCGCGTTCAGGCATCGACGTAATCAAGAAATCTGGCCCAGTGACCAATTGACCGATGAACTCCTCTTGGCCACCCAATTCACTGACGACTTCGTTGATCAACAATGCGCCAAACTTCAGCACATCCTCGCCGACGACCGAGCCATAGACTTGGGTAAAGGTATCGAAGCCATTGATATGCACGGTTGCCAGCGTCCAAATTTCGGCTGAGAGCAAACGGCGGAGTTCTTCGTTAATCAATTCGGCGGTTGGCAAACCAGTGACTGGGTGGGTGCGGCTTTTTTCGCGAGCCAAAGCTAAGTTATTGCGCACCCGCATATGGACTTCTTCAATATCGAAGGGCTTGACAATATAGTCATTGGCTTGGACTTCGCCGAGGCCAATTCCTTTATCGCTTTTTTCACCACGGGCGGTCAAGAAAATGATTGGAATATGCTTTGTACGGGCATTGGCACGCAGTGCTTTTCCAATATCATACCCGGTCATATCGGGCAAATTCACATCAAGCAAGGCCAAATGCGGCGGCGTGCGTTTCACAAGATCGAGCGCTACCTGCCCGCGCATCGCGGTCATCACTTCATAACCTTGCGAGGTGAAGTAAATTTTGAGCAAGCCAGAGATATCGGCTTGGTCTTCGACGACTAAGATGCGTTCTTTGCTCACAGTATCCTCCATCATCGCACGCCGCGTGCGATGCAGCGTTAATCACGGAATTGTTCTGCTGGGTACTCATCTGCGACGCGATCGTTAACTGGAATACGTTGAACGCGCGGATCGCGGTCGGGATAGAAAACTGGTGGGCGCGTATAAATACCACTCGAAACATTTTTAGGAATAACCGAATGGTCATCGCCATAAATCAAGACCGTGCCTGATTCAATATTACGGGCTGGGTAAATGACAAAGCCTGAGCCAATTTTACAATTATGGCCAATTGCCGAGCCAATAACTGGCAGACCAACTTCTTCCAAGCGCCCGCGATGGAGCGTCTTGATTGGCTTGCCCAGCAGATCGAAATCGGTACAGGTATTGCCAGCCCCGATAAAGGTATTACGGCCAACGACGCATAACTGCAAACAGGTATTTTGCGCCACCATCGAATTTTCCATCAAGACAGTCATGAACAGAGCAGCCCGGAATGGTAAATAACAACGATCACTAACTACGCTAAGCATCACTTGGGAGCCTTGCATAATCGTCACGTTATTACCGATCAAGCTATTCGTAATCACCACTCCAGCGCCAATATTCACGTTGTTACCGATCTCAGTTGGCCCTTGAATAATCGCCGAAGGATCGATTGAGCAGTTCTTGCCAATCTTGACCACCGGAGATGATGAAAGAAAGTGCTTACGTTCGATGAATGAGCGAAAGCCAATCTTCAACTTCAAACGCCAACTTGCGGCAACTTCTTGCTCGAGCTTCCGACCCCATGCAAACACCCCAAGCGGAGAGTTTGTCATGAAAATATGAACCCAGCTTTCGATTGAACAAAACGCACGAATTGGCACCTGGAATACCAAATCCCCTTGGTTGGGCGCCATATAGCTTGGAATATGGTAGTAGCCCATCTCCATGGCATTGGTATCGATTACCAGCGGTTGTGGATTCGGGACAACGCCGCGAGGGAAATAGTAGAGGTCGGCGACAAAATGGTTACCATGCTTGCGAATACCCTCTTGTAATCGCAAAGCATGGGCCGTAATCATCGCATCATCAGCAGCAAAAGCCACTTGGCAAGGTTGCCCAGTGGCGCGTGCCTCAGCGATAAACGTCTCAATGAAATCGCGGTTGAAATAGAGATTATCTTTATGCACCAAGAGTTCATCACTACTTGGTGAAATTTCAGACCAATCAGCTACTTCCGCAACACTTTGGCAGTGGCGTGCAAGCAGATCACGGTGTAGCAGCCACAGCGGCTTATTGAGAATCCGCAAATCACGCGCTGGTTCTCCAAAGGGAGCGATAAGCGTAGGATCGCGGAGAACAATCCGTTTCATAACGAGTCCCTGCAGCTCAAGACGTTTCGACCACCGAAACCACCTGGTATCTACCATGTACTATACTCGCATTTGCACGAATAAGGGTATTTAGCAGATTACAGTTGGATGTCTGTGAGCGTCCTGCTCGTCGCCAGCGCACAGATTGGCAGACTTACATCGTCCTAATCTATTGGCTCCTTGTCAATGGCAAACGCACAATATGGATCGCCATTGCGTGGACTTGCAACTTGTTCGACCTTGAAGTTATGACCGCCGGTCACCCACGTCAAGGCTTCTTCGATAATCCCTTGCGCCAAATAGAAGATCGGGGTGCTATTGCCGCGTCCCCAGAACACTGGCGATTTATCAATGTAATAGAGGAAACGACCTTTTTGATCTTCCACCCGACTCGGCTGATCGCTGAAGCGGTCGAAGGTTTGTGCTACCGCATTCAACACGATCTTCATTTTCATGGTCATGGGCATCAGTTTGAGCGCAAGGTCGGCCATCCCCAATAGTGGGCCAAATTCTTTCAACCCAAGACTGAACGCATACCGTCCGGCCCGCAGTTCCATCCCACGCGCACCCCGTGGACCGAACATTGTTTCGGTGGCTTCGCTGATCGTTGCGAGATCAAAGAACGAAAATTCGCGTTTCAAGTCGTTGGGCGGATAGTTATTGACGAGGTGTTTCATCCCTGCCATATTTAGCAGCGCATTGACCCCCGTGCGGCCCATAACATCTTCCAAACTGAGAAGATACAATCGTGCGATTTTATTGGGGTAGAACAGGCGCTCAAGCTCGTCAGACGTATTGGTGCGCTCTTCTGCCATGAGTAACTCCTTGCACTATGCTGTGAGCTTCGCAGTGGGGCAACACGGCGTGGTTCGGAACGTGGCCCGGCCAGCACGCACATTGTACATTAAGGCTATACCTTCGTCAACACAATGTGCCTTTATAATGCCCCAAATTCACAGTTGCTGTTCACGCTTTGGGCATACCGTCAAGCTAACACGGTTTGAAGGAAGCGGCCAGTCCATGAAGCTTGATTCATAGCGACTACTTCCGGCGTACCAGCCACTACCAGCCGGCCACCAGTGTCCCCACCTTCCGGCCCTAAATCGATCACCCAATCGGCGGTCTTGATCAGGTCGAGATGATGTTCGATCACCACAACGCTGTTTCCTGTATCAACCAATCGTTGCAATATCGCAATCAACCGTTCGACATCCGTCCAATATAATCCGGTGGTTGGTTCATCAAGGATATACAGGGTTCGGCCTGCTCCCCGACGCGCTAGCTCTGCCGCCAGTTTTACCCGTTGCGCTTCGCCTCCCGAAAGAGTCGCTGCTGGCTGTCCTAACGTCAAATAGCTTAACCCGACCTCAACCAAGCTCTCTAGTTTTCGCGCCAAAGCCGGTAGCCGTTCAAAAACGCTTAAGGCTTGGCCTACGGTCATGGCGAGCACATCACCAATGGTATACCCACGATAGCGAATATCAAGGGTTTCTCGATTATAACGCAACCCGCCGCATGCGTCGCAGGTCACTGCTAAATCTGGTAGAAATTGCATGGCAATCGATACCACACCTTCGCCGCGACATTGTTCGCAGCGCCCTCCCTTAAGATTAAAAGAAAATCGACTGGCTCCATAGCCCCGTGCTTTGGCTTCAGGTGTCCCAGCAAACAATTGACGCAATGCGTCGAAAATACCGGTGTAGGTGGCAGCATTGGAACGACCTGACCTCCCCAGTGGCGTTTGATCAACTGCAATCACTTTTTCAAGTTGATCATAGCCTTCAAGGCTGCGATGTCGGCCCACTGGCAGGCGGCTTCCATGCAGTTCGTTGGCCAGCCGTGGGTAGAGAATCTCATGAATAAGTGTCGATTTCCCCGAACCTGATACTCCCGTAATCGCAACCAAACATCCCAATGGAATCGCTACATCCAAATCTTTGAGATTATGCTGTTTGGCTCCACGTAGCATTAGTGTAGCATGGGTTGGCTTTCGCCGTGTTTGAGGCAGGTGTAGCTGCCGTTGCCCAGCCAGATATTGACCTGTTTGGGAATTGGGCTGAGCCATCAGTTGCTCAAGCGTGCCATTGGCAATAATGTAGCCACCTTGTACGCCTGCCGTCGGCCCAACTTCGACCACCCAATCAGCAGCAGCAATAATCGCTGGATCATGTTCGACTACCAACACTGAATTGCCAAGGTCGCGCAGTTGCAATAATGTTTGTAATAAACGCTCGGTATCGCGTGGATGCAGGCCAATCGATGGCTCATCCAACACATACAACACCCCAGATAATCCAGCTCCAATATGCGTAGCCAATTGAATCCTTTGAGCCTCACCGCCCGATAAGCTCTCAGCAGTTCGCGCCAAACTCAAATAGTCTAGGCCAACTTCGCGCAAAAACTGTAAGCGTAAGCCCATTTCACGCACAATCGGCGCTGCAATCTGTTGATCACGCTCGCGCCGCAATCTGTTGGGTAGTTCACGAATCCAAGTAAAACTAGCCTCAATCGACATTGCTGCAACTTGATCGATTGCTAGCCCTTGTAGTGTAACTGCCCGCGCCTCTGGTCGCAAGCGCGAACCTTCGCAGGCTGAGCAAACTGTACCTTGGCGATAGCGACTGAGGCTTTCGCGCTCTTGTTCGCTTGCTTGTTGCCAATGTTGGCGCAACCAACCGAGCAAACCAGACCAGTTGGCCAGTTGTTGACGTAGCTTTTTGCTTAAATGCAGTTGATCGTCGCTGGGAATTGTGCCTTCTAACCATAAATCTAACGCCCAGCTAGCCATTGTGTCAACCGGCTGTTCGAGATCGCTGCCCAAGGCTTCGGCTAAACCTTGGATGGTTTCTTCCCAATATTGTTGGTAGGTCGTGGTGCTGGCGCGAAGTGGGTTCGAAAGTAGCTCACCAAGGGTTTGCGCTGCCTGAGATTGTAACAGGTTCCGGTCAAAATCATCAACTGTGCCTAATCCATCGCAAACTTGGCAAGCACCATGGGGGCTATTAAATGAAAAAGTGCGTGGTTCGATCGCGCCGCTGACCAATGGCCCATGCTCAGGGCAAGCAGCATGTTCGCTATAGCGCAGCTGTTGGCCATCAAGTGGCTGAACCCAAACCATTCCCGCGCCAGTTTTCAAGGCGGTTTCTACCGAATCGCTGACCCGCACCCGATCCGGATGGTCATTCAAGCTCGCGGCCTCGTTATGGCGAATAATCAGCCGATCAACCACCACATCAATGCTATGGGCTTGGCGATGATCCAAATCAATTGGTTCATCAAGATCAACAATTACTCCATCAACACGTACCCGCACAAAACCTGCCCGCCGCGTTTGCTCAAGCACTGTGGCATGCGAACCAAGTTCTTCGTTGACCAAAGGCGCTAAAATCATCAGGCGTGTGCCATCGGGATAGCCCAAAATCTGATCGACAATTTGGCTGGCAGTTTGTTGCTCAATCGCGCGGCCACATACCGGACAATGCGGCTTGCCAATCCGCGCATACAATAAACGCAAATGATCATAAATTTCGGTAATTGTGCCCACAGTCGAGCGCGGCGAACGATTGATCGTTTGTTGGGCGACGGCAATTGCTGGCGCTAAACCACGAATGCTATCAACTTCAGGCCGGGGCAATTGGCCCAAAAATTGGCGGGCATAGCTCGAAAGCGATTCAACATAGCGGCGCTGGCCTTCAGCATAAATCGTATCAAAGGCCAGCGTCGATTTGCCAGCCCCCGATGGTCCAGTGAAGACCACCAACTTGCCTTTGGGAATGGCTAAATCAATATTTTTGAGATTATGCTGGCGTGCGCCAACAATCTGAATCGAATCAATTTCGGCCATAACCGCTTCCTCTAAAACCGCTGGATTGTGATCAGGCCACCTGAACGCGGCTGATTGGTAGGCAACCACACAGGCCGTAAATCTTGGTTAGGCATAAGTTGCCATTGATAATTGGCGAGCAATTCGCCTAACACCAAGCGCATTTCGACTTGAGCCAACGCCAAACCAATGCAAATCCGTGGCCCGCCGCCAAAGCCAACCAAACTATAGGCTTGTTTACCCTCGCTCCAAGGCGCAGCAAACCGATCAGGATTGAACTGAGTAGGATTATGCCACAGACTTGGCATGTGGTGGGTATAGACTGATGAATACATTGCCAGCCAACCTTGTGGCACATGATAGCCAGCATACTCAAATGTTTCAACGACCCCGCGAAAGCCACCAGGTGCTGGCGGATGCAAACGCTCAGCCTCACGCAGCACATGATCAAGCAAACTATGTTGATTAGTACTTAATTCTTGGCGCAAACGTTGCAAAATATCAGGGTGCTGCGCCAATTCGATACAAATCCAAGTCAGCAAAGAGGCAACAGTATCGTGGCCAGCCCATAGCAACAGCAATAATTCGCTAATAAGTTGATCATCAGGGCGACTTGGCTCGGCCTGTAGCATCAAACTTAAGCTATCCAAGGCATCCGCTTCTACATTCAAGCGGCGTAATTCAATCAAATAACTCAAGGTTTGGCGCAGCCGCTCGCCAGCTTTTTGCGCTCGAAAATAGGGCGTTGCTGGAATTGGGTAGGGCAACGGGGTAAACAAACCAGCCGTAAACGCCGCAAAATCATGATGCAAAGCTTCGGCAATTGGGGCTGGCGTGCGGCCACAAACCACCAACAATGCCACATCAAACGCCAATGCCTGCAAGCGTTCCAACAAACAAATGGGTTGAGCATCGAGCCACGTTTCTAATTGTTGCCGAATCAGGTGTTGAATGGGTGGTTGCAGTTGCTGAAGTGCGGCATGGGCAAAAGCAGGCTTGAGCAAGCTTCGTTGCTGATCGTGCTCATGGCCATCAGTCAACGATAAACCACCGCCCATCAGCCGCAGCATGGCTCGGCCCCAGCCCGCCCGCCACGAAAAATGCTGTGACCCTTGGCTCAATATAAAGCGATTGCCTGCTGGTTCCAGTAAAACGACACAAGGCCGACCCAAAAGATGGGTCGACCAAATCGGGCCATAGCGTTGGGCGCGTGCTTGGGCAAATTGCAATGGGTCAGCGGCCCACTCGCGAATCTCGCCAATCACGGGAGCACCAAACGAACCAGGCGGGCAGCCAGCCTGAGGAGCCAAATGCCGTTTCACCTGTTAGCGCATCAATTTCAAGCCAAAGCGTCCAGCCAAACCTAAAACAACCAAACTCACACCCAGCCACAACCATACATTCGAGCTTTGTGGGCTGCTCGTGACTGGCAAGGCGACAGGCACAGGCTTGACCACGCCAGTATCAGGCAGGGTCACAGGTGGCACTGGCGTAGCAGTCGCTGGAATGGGCGTGGCAGTTGGTAAGGCGGTTGCAGTTGGCGCAACAGTTGCAGTCGCTTCAGCGGTTGGTGCAATTGCAGTTGGCTCAGCCGTCGCACCTGGCACTGATGTTACTGGTGCCCGGGTTGCCGTGGGCAACGGTGTTTCTGTCGGCAGCGGCGTGGGCGTTAAAGTCGGGCGCGGTGGTTGAGCCAAGCTACTTGCAGCTGCGGGCTGGAGCAACACCAAACTAAGCACTCCTAGCAGGGCGGCAGCAAACAAGCCAGAGAAACGACGAAACATAAGCAACCTCTCGACAAAACTGATTCTGCTAAGTTAGGGTTCAGGTGGGTATAAAGCTATTATACCAGTTAGAACACGCAAAACCTGATCAATATTCGGGTGTTTTGCAAAGAGCCTAGCTTTGGCAAAATCTTGCACTAGGCCTAACCACGACTAGGAATAATTACCACCGCGATTTGCACATCATCTGGGTTAAGTGCATGGTCACTATACAATTTACGGGCGGCCTCGCTGGTCGCCGATTGCCAGCAGCGTTCAGCCGCCAACACAATTTTGTCGATTGCCTGAACTGCTGAAAAACTGGCAAAGGTGGTAACAGCTTCAGCTGGAGCAGTGCCCACAAATGCTGGCGAGGCGATCACATCGACTTTTTCAACTGCCAATTGGGCATAGGCTTGGGCAATTTCGGCTTCAACATCGGGGGTAATTTCGCCATGCGGCGCAGTATGGTAAACCTTGGTATTCAGCACAAAACCGGGGGTTGTGCCAGCTAAATCGAGGGCAGCCAAACCAACCAAGGCTGGATCAACAGTAGCAGCCTGATCAAGAGCAATGAGAAAATTCACAACACGCCTCCATCAGCGGGTAATAACGATTGTCACTGGGTATTATAACAATCGTTGAATGGAGGGGTTAGGGATCAGGGGTCAGTTTTCAGGGTTTAGATTGATCCACGAAGGACACGAAGAGCACGAATGCTGCTTATTCCAAAGTCCTAACCCGTGGCCCCCGACATCTGACCCCTGCATCGTTGCTCTGCGCCTCTGCCTTAAATGCCCTATGCTCTACTCTATGTTCTGAATCTCCTCCTCTCCCATCGCTCACTTGAACCTAGCGTAATTCGCGCTTGAGAATTTTGCCGGTAGCACTAATTGGCAGTTGCTCGCGGAATTCGACAAGGCGTGGGTATTTATAGGCAGCGAATTGATCGCGACACCACGCTACCACTTCTTCTTCGGTTGCTTCGGCTCCTGGTTTTTTGACGATAAAGGCTTTGACTTCTTCGCCCAGTTTTTCGTCGGGCACACCCAGCACCGCAACCAACGAGACCGCTGGGTGAGTCATCAGCACTTCTTCCAGCTCACGAGGATAGACGTTATAGCCACCACGCAAAATCATATCTTTTTTGCGATCAACGATTGAGAGATAGCCTTCTTCGTCAATTACCCCGACATCGCCAGTGTGGAGCCAGCCATCTTGCAACGCGGCAGCCGTGGCATCGGGGCGCTTGTAGTAGCCCTTCATCACATTATGACCACGAATCAGAATCTCGCCTTTTTCGCCAGCTGGCACAGGCTTGCCAGCATCATCAACACAGCAAACTTCCACGCCCCAGACTGGTTGGCCAACCGTCCCAGGTTTTGAAGGCAGATCGATATGGTTGAAGGTGGCAATCGGCGAACATTCCGAAAGCCCATAACCTTCGAGCACCCGCACCCCAAAGATTTCTTCAAATTGGCGCATCACTTCGACGGGCATAGGGGCACCACCAGATGAGGTCAGGCGCAAGTTAGCAGCAATCGGTGTGGGATCGATCTTATTGGCGGCGATGTATTGCAACAAGGCCCAGAACATGGTCGGCACGCCCGTCCAAAGGTTGACTTTATCACGCTCCATCACGGCCAACACAGCGGCTGGCTCGAAACGGGGCAGCAAGGTCAGGGTTGCGCCAGCAAAAATATTGGCATTCATTTGGGCGGTTTGGCCCGTTGAGTGGAACAGTGGCAGCGTAATCAGCACCACATTCGAGCCATCGAGGCTGTTATCAAGAATTGGCCAAGCCAAATCGCGGGCAACCATGGCGTTGAAAAACATATTGGCGTGGGTTAATTCAGCACCTTTGGGTTGGCCAGTCGTACCCGAGGTATAGAAAATGACCGCCGTATCGTCGGCTTTAGTGGGGTGGGTAGTAAACGTTGGAGCTTGATTGTACATCAACTGACCTAAGGTTTTAACCCCTTCGATCGGCGATGGCGCAGCTGGATTAGTAGTCAGCATAATCATATGCTCACAGTTTGGCGCTTCATCAAAGCCAGCTTTGCCCATTTGGCCCAGCGGCAACTCGGCAGTGCCTTCAAAACAGAAGAAGGCCTTGGCATCACAATCGCTCAAGTGGTAGGCGATTTCGCGCGGCTTCAACATAATATTCAAACAGATGATGACTGCGCCAACTTTGAGCGCCGCATAATAAACCATGGGGAAATAAGGCAAGTTGGGACAGGAAAGCGCTACATGATCACCAGGCTTGATGCCCAGCGCAACCATACCATTGGCAATTTGGTTGGTCATGGCGTTGAGTTGAGCATAGTTGAAGCGCATATCGTTGAAAATGAGGGCAGTGCGGTTGGGGCGTTTTCGGGCATGATCTTCGAGCATTGTGGCCAAATTAAGCGTCGTAGCCGTCTGGGGAATCATCAATGAAACCTCCTAAAAAGCCCAATATAGAAAAAAGCTACCACCGCACTGCCTAAACCTTAGTTTGTCAGCGCCGCAGCAATTGTTGATTCAATTTCTCGAATATCAAAGGGTTTGGTGAGATACCGCCAGCAGCCCGCTTGGAGTGCCCGATCACGGTCGTGACTATGGGCACGGGCGCTCACGCCAGCCACTCGCAGTTGTTGACGTTGCGGATGCTGGGCTAGCTCTTGCAAAAATTCAAAGCCATCCATCTCTGGCATCATCATATCGAGCAAAATCAGGCTCGGCAGCTTGCTCTGACCCATGATCCAATTGAGTGCTTCACGCCCATTGGTCGTTTCTACAATCTCACAATCGGCGTAATCCTCAAGAATTTCGCGCAAAATATCACGGTTGTATGGATCGTCTTCGACCAGCAAGAAAACTGGTGTGTTCATGGGGTATCCGATTCCTTCAACGGGGCAAACCGTTGGACTTCAGCAACCAGCTTACGCATACTGAGGGTATGTTTGGTCTGAATGGCTTGCGCAGCTTGGCGCAATTGGCGAATTTCTTCATTGGTTAAATCGCGGGCAGTCACAATGATCACGGGAATATTGCGAGTTTCGGGATTTGCCCGCAGTTTTTCGAGTAGCTGAAAGCCGTCAACCACTGGCATCATCAGATCAAGCAAAATCAGTTGAGGATAATTGCCTTTTTGAATCAGATCGAGCGCCGCCGCCCCATCATATGAGGCTTGAGTAACATAGCCATGCTCTTGCAAGGTCGCACACAGCAGTTCGGCCATATCATAATCATCATCAACCACCAAGATAAACCCAGCTTGGCTTTGCGCCCCAATCAGTTGACGAATAATCCGAATTAGAATTTGGCTATCAATTGGCTTGACTACATATGTGGAGACCCCAACCCCTGGTAGCTCATTGTATACCGAAGCATCGCTTGCGATCAAGACGGGAACTTGCGCTAAATGGTCAATTTCGCGCAACGCTGCCAAAGTTTCCCAGCTTTCGCTATTGGGCATGAGCAAATCGAGGGTGATTGCCGCTGGCGAATGCTTGTTGGCCCAAGCCAAAGCACTATGACGATCGGCGGCCACAATCACTTCAAAACCAGCTGCTTGCAATTGTTCTTCCAAATTTTGGGCTGTTTGTTGATCGTTTTCAATCACCAAAATCGAACGCCGCAAGCCATGATTGAGGCTCACAAATTGGGTTCCTCGGCTAACTGGCAACATAATCGTGAAGCTGCTGCCTTGATTTTCGCCAGCGCTGGTAGCCCAGGTGCGGCCACCATGCAATTCAACTAATTGCTGAACGATCGATAAACCTAAGCCTGTACCGCCAAAACGCCGCGTCGAGCCACCCTCAACTTGATAAAAACGATCCCACAATTTCACCAGTGCTTCGGCTGGCACGCCAACCCCGCTATCGCTGACCTGAATCAAGACATATTGGCCTGCCAACATCGGCGGCACTTCGGTCGCCAATACTTGATCCAGCCATGCAACTTGGCCATGCTCATCGATAATCAAGGCGGTCGAGGTTAGGGTGATTGTGCCTTGTTCTGGTGTAAATTTAATCGCATTGCTCAACAAATTGGTCACTGCTTGGCCAATCCGCTCAGGATCGATCATTAGCAAGGGCAGATGTTCGCCCAGTTGCAGGGTTAGGGTTTGGTGTTTCTCACGAATCATCGGCTGCAAAATCGCCACTTGTTCTTGCAGCAGGCTGTTGATCATGGTGGTTTGGCGTTGCAACTCGATCCGGCCAGCATCAAGCTTGGCAATATCCAGCAGATCATTGACGAGACTTAACAAGCGTTGGCCGCCAGTACGAATGCCTTCAATTTTGGTGGTATGCCAAGGCGTGAGCACTTCGGTGCGGCGTTTGAGCAGCAATTCGCTATAGCCCAAAATGGCGGTGAGCGGGGTGCGCAACTCGTGGCTCATATTGGCTACAAGTTCTTCTTTGAGCCGATCAAGCTCCTTGCGAGCGCTTAAATCTCGCGCCACCAGAACAATGCCTTCAATTGAACCATCAGCAGATCGCAGCGGCGAAACGCTGACTTCGTGAATAATTGGCACACCATCGGAACGCGCTAACGAAACTTCAACATCACGCACGGTTGTGCCAGCCAAAGCCTGCTGAATCGGATGCTCATCGAAGCCCAAAACATTGCCTTTAGCCGTGCGCCAAACCAAATTAGTCGAAAGAAAATCGAAGTGGCGACCAGCAAAAAACTGCGTGCCAGCCTCATTGATTCGAGTTTGATGACCACGGCTATCGTAGGCTACCACAATATCGTCGAGGCTATCGAAACTGGTTTGCAGCTCATTGGCCTGTTGTTTGAGCAAATAAAATAATTGAATATTTTCGAGCCAAGCGGCCAAACGATCAGCCACTTGGCGCACAAACAAGGTTTGATCATGGTCAAACAGCCGTTCAGGTGAATCCGAAGCGGCTGAAATCAGACCAACTGCTTCATCCTGAATTTTAATCGGCACAGCAATATACGAATAGAGCGTAAACGGCTCCAAGTGTTCGCGCACCTCGTTGGTCAAATAGTTGGGGTGACGTTGCTCAACTGGCACATTGAATAGCTCAACCAAGGGAGCACGCTCGGTAAAGACTGGCGAATACAGGCCGTTATCGATGCGAAATTGCACTGTTTGCACCATTTGGTCGATGTAGGCTTGGCGGCTGGGCAGCGAATGATACGAAGCTACCACATCGAGAAATTCTTCGCGGGGCGGGGGCAAACGTAGCGCAATGCTACACCAGGTATTCAGCACATTGCCAACGGTTTGGGCCACAAAGCTATAAGCCTCATTTGGAGTAGGATTATTGACCAAATAATCGCTGATTTCGCGTAACACCCGCGACTCGTTGATCCGCACACCCAAAATACTGTTGATAATTGAGAGTTGATTGGTATTGAAATTTAATTCATGGTTGCTTTGTAGCAGTTGGCTGCCTTTATCTTCAATCTCATGAATTAAGTGCTGTTGAGTGCGCCAGAAGCGCACCGTTACAATCATCGAGACCACAATTAATGCACAGAGCAAGCCAATTGAAGCCAGTTTGATCCAATTGTAGGTATCAATTTGGTTACGATAGGCTTCCGAGCGTTGGCGCAATTCAGTGCGTAAATTGGTTGTCGTGTTAACCACCGCTTCGATTTGTGGGCGACCTTGCTCAAGTGTCAATTCGGCCAACAGCATTTCTTGGTTGGCCACCGCATCAAGCACTGGCTGATAGGTATTAAGCAGCCAGTGATCGATTTGCTCAGCCACTTGAGGCAAGCTGGGATCGGGCGGATTAACTAAAAGAAATTGTAAGCCTTCGGCGACAACTGTCTGTTCTTTTTGCATTTCAGTGAAGAAAATCTCTGAGCCAGTGCTGGTATAGCCGCGCAAATTATTGTGGAGCGATAAAAGGGCAATATTAACGTCGTTTAAACGCACCCGATAGCTCAGCAAGGTTTCATCACGATCACGCAAACGGTTCATGCCAACCGTCAAGAGGGTTGAGGCAATCAGCAACACAACCACCAAGACCGCTTGAATGCCCATTAACCAGATAAAGCGTGAGCGTTGTTGATCTGAGCTATACGGGTTAACTAGCACGAATTATCGTCCTTTCCACACAGGTGGGCGTTTTTGCAAGAAGGCCTGAAAGCCCTCAAAGCCATCCTCACTATTAAAAATCTCGCGTTGATATTCAGCTTCACGCCGCAGCGCATCGGCAAAACTTTGATCATTTTGGGCGGCCAACATCGCACGTTTACCCCGGGTTAACGCCAAAGGAGCCTGTGCCGCAATCGTCGCAGCATAAGCTTGTACCTCGTTGGCAAAATGTGCTTCATCAAAGACTGCATTGGCCATACCCCAAGCCAAAGCTCGTTCAGCCTCTACCATCGCCCCGGTAAACATCAATTCCATGGCCCGCCCAAGGCCAATCAAGCGCGGCAACGAATAGGTTCCACCGCCATCGGGAATTAAGCCAACTTTGATAAAAATTTCTGAGAAGCGTCCACGGCTTGAGACCAAGCGCAAATCGCAGGCCAACGCCAAATCCGAGCCAATGCCAGCGGCTACACCATCGACGGCAGCAATCACGGGCCACGACGATTGGCGAATTGCCAACAGGGTTGGGCCATACGATTCGGTTAAAACCCGATATACATCATTTGCCGTGCCACCAGATTGGAGCGCCGCCATAATATCGGCCCCCGACGAAAATGCCCCACCAGCGCCAGCAATCACAATACAACGCGTGCCATCATGCTCGCAAGCCTCAATTTCCGCTCGCAGCGCATCCATGGTTGGCTGATCGACGGCGTTGCGCACCGCTGGGCGATTAATCGTTAGGGTGGTTACATTGTCGGCTTTGCTAATCAGAAGCGTGTCAGTCATTGACGATCTTCCTTTGTGCTAAAGAATTTGGTGTTAAACAGCGAGGAAAAGGCAGTGGTTTGGCCTTATCATAGGCCATCTTATGCAACGCGTCAACGCAAGTAGCAACCCCAAAAAATGCCGATTCCGTTATAATACTCGGTTGGTACTCAGTTTTGGCTGAACCACCCGATTGCTTCTAGCTTGGAGTTGCCATGACACGCGCATTACTGGCATTGGAAGATGGACGCACCTTTTGGGGGCGGGCTGTCGGTGCACGCGGCGAACGTGCAGGTGAAGTTGTATTCAATACCAGCATGACTGGCTACGCTGAAATTTTGACCGATCCTTCGTATCGCGGTCAGTTAGTAACCTTAACCGCCTCGCATATTGGCAATTATGGCATTGATGAGGTTGATCTTGAGGCGGCCATGCCTTGGGCCGAAGCCTTGATCGTGCGTTCATTTACCGAGCGACCATCCAATTGGCGTTCGCGCGAATCTCTCAGCGAGCTATTAGCACGGCGCGGTGTTATGGCGGTGGCTGATTTAGATACCCGGGCCTTGACTCGCCATATTCGGGCAGCAGGGGCAATGCGGGCGGTGCTCTCAACCGAGGATCTTGATCCGGCTAGTTTGGTCGCCAAAGCCCAAGCCATCCCTGTGATGGAGGGCCGCGATTTGGCCAGCGATGTGGGAACCCAAAGCATCTATGAGTGGAATGAAGGCACGCCTGCCGATTTCACTACCTTGCAACTGGCGATTCCTGAGCAATTGCACAATCGCCATGTCGTAGTTTACGATTTCGGGGTCAAACGTAACACCCTGCGGCGCTTGGTTGACCTTGGTTGTAAAGTCACGGTTGTGCCCAATCGCACTTCAGCCGAAGCGACCCTCGCCCTAAAACCAGATGGCATTTTGATTTCGAATGGGCCAGGCGACCCTGCGACATTGGAGTATGCGGTCGAAACAATTCGTCAGTTGATCGGCAACGTGCCAGTGTTTGGCATCTGCCTTGGGCATCAATTGATTGGCCAAGCTTTGGGCGGCACAACCTTCAAATTGCCCTTTGGTCATCACGCTGGCAACCACCCAGTTTGTGATACTAGCACTGGCAAAGTTCGGATCACTGCCCAAAATCATGGCTTCGCACTCGATCCGGCCAGCTTGCCCAGCGATGTACAAGTGACCGAAGTTAGTGGCAATGACCAAACCTGCGAAGGCTTGCAACACAGGAGCTTACCAGTTTTCAGCGTGCAATATCACCCTGAGGCTGGGCCTGGCCCACACGATGGCGATGAACACTTTCGGCGGTTTATCAACCTCGTTGATCAACAGCGTAACTAAATTTCCAAACCGATTGACCCAAAACCTCGATAATCGGCGAAATTATCGAGGTTTTCTATTTAATCTCAATTTAAAACTGAACTTTTTAACTTTACCCTCGGTTTAGTTCAGCAAGCATGCATGAGGGAAAGCTTCCAATGAATTCATCTGTTATGACAGAATTTCAGCAATTGCACAGCGAAACACTCGAATCATTGCATAGTCGCTATCATACAATGGTACTCCGAACTGCCTACTTGATATTGGCAGATTGGGGCCATGCTGAAGATGTCGCCCAAGAAGTTTGGATGCGAGTTAATCGGGCGTTGATGCGCTTTGACCCTGACCGAGGAGCATGGTCAACTTGGTTGCATCACATCACGGTTAATTGCTGTTTAAGCACCCGCAAACGACTAAGCCGCTGGCTCGGCGAACAATTGCGGCCTGAGACAGAACAGCCTCAAGCCACGACCCTTGATAATTTGTTGCGCAGCGAGGAGGAGCAAGTTATCTGGAATGCTATTGGTAATTTATCGTTGAAATTACGCAGCGTCATCGTCTTGCGCTACTTTCACGACTTAAGTTATGAACAAATCGCAGCTATTTTAGAATGCCCAATTGGTACAGTGCGGTCGCGTTTACACACTGCCCATGCACAACTACGCAACCACTTGGAGGATGTATGAATCACGATCTAGCGGCAGTGCTTGATTATCTTGATCAGCGTTTTGGCTCGTCTGATCGGCAAGCTTTTGAAGAACGCTTAGCCCAAGAACCACAGTTACGTGAGTTGTTGGAAAAAACTAAATCCATGCAACGCAATTTACGCTCGATCTTTGGTCAGAGCGAGCGTTTAGTTGCACCAAGCCAGAGTCGGCGACGGGTGGCCAAATTTAGCACGTTCAAACACACAATCAATGCGCTGATGTTGGTTGTGTTGCTTTTAGGTGGGGTCTATTTGAAAAAACAATTTGATCTAGCGCCCCAAATCAGCAACGAGCCAACCTATTTAGCCTTAGCCAACGAGCAAACATCACTGCCCCAACAACAAATGCTGTTGTTGAAAGGGATTGATCACGAGCAAAATCACTTTGTACGCGCCATGCAAGATGATCAAATGATGTGGCAGGCCAACAACGTCGAAGCATTACTCATGGCTGATAATGGTGATCGGATTGAGTTGAGCAAAACCCAAGCGCATTATGTCTTAACCCGGCGGAGTGGCGACGATAATCCACTCTGGCAACAATCCCTGCCATTTGAACCAGATACAAGCATGATGCTGGGGTTATATCAAAGTTCCGATCAGCAAGAGATTTATCTAATAGCCTATACCGAAAAGCAAGCTAACCAACCAGCCAACATGACCCAACCAGTATCGATCATTCCCCACCAACAAACAAATTTAAGCATAGCTTCAGATCCAATTCGTCCGCTCGGTGGCACAACTCCAGACTCGATCTCCGATATTTTGGATGATGCCGCCGCTGGTTTGGGTAGTTCAAGCGCAAGCCCAACGAACACGCCCGATCCACGGCTTGGCCAAAGTTCTCAGCCTTTAGCGCATCAAATAATGTATGAGCCTCATTATGTGATTATTGATAGCACAAATGGCACGATTAAACATCCAAATCAGCAATGCGATTGTCGTTATCTCGCGAGTAATCAAACCTTGTATCGCTATGAGCAAGCGTTCCCATTTACCAATTATGTTAATTATGCAATTTCTGCATCCAACCCCAATCTGCTCAACCTCGTAACTTCTGCTCAAGATGTTATAATCTATGATCTAAAAAACCAAAAAATCCTCAACTCAACCAAGCTTGCTAGCAATCAACAGCTCAATGATCATTTATATGCTTCACAGCTGCAATTAGGGAGGTTTGGTCAATCTCCTTCGATAAGTCCTGACCTCGATAGGATTACTGATATTCAATTTAGTGGCAACCAACAAACAATTATCATTCGTGATAGTACCGAGGATAAAACAACCTTTTATGCGTTTGATCGACTCAGTGGCCAGCAATTATGGAAACGGTCGATCTTAGCTTCAACCGTGAGTTTTACACCTAATTGGGATGGCACTGAGGTGTATGCGATTCATAGATCAAAACCAACTGAAGCAGGCAGTTTGAGCACACTCTATACCGTGCAAGCAACGAAAACGACATTTATCGATTACCCGCAGCAACAATTTGAGGAAATAATGATGGTTTACGATTTCTGAAGACCCGCTGCTCAACCAAAGCAGCGGGTCTTACATCCAGCCCTAGTTTTTGCTAACAATCGGCGCAGTTATGCGATAAACATTGGCAGTGCTGGGCACAGTGGCGCTGGCATCAACGCTGCTATGCTCAGGCTCGCGATTATCAACATGATCGATCGCCCGGCTGCGAAAATCGTAGCGATGATTAGGTTGACCAATAAACACGGTCGAACTGCTCGGCGGCAGCGTCGTCCAAACATACCATTGTCCATCAGCTTGATCGCGCACGCTAATTTCAATTTGGCGCACACCGCTATCAGCATCACTGCTATTCAGATTCAGACGCACGGCTCCACTTGGCTCAAGCGTGGCGCTGCTAATGCTTGAGCTAGGCGGGCTACCATCAACTTGCCAACTAAGGCTACGGGTTGCTTCCAAATTACCAGCCAGATCGCGGGCTGCATATTCTAAGCTGAAGTTGCCGCCGCTTGGGGTCAGGGTCAAGCTGCTGCCTGCATCCTCGGCCCAATCGCTGCCGTTTATCCGCCAACGAATGCTAGCCACGCCCGAACCACCATGATCATCAGCAACGATGGTCATTTGAACATCCGGGGCAAAATAGTTGCCATAGCGGGTTGCCCCAGCGCCAATATTCACTGGAATCGGGCTGAAATCGCTGCTGCCAGGCGTTTGCCAATCGTAGCTCAACACGGCTTGAGCAGTGCGCTCGAAATATTTAAAGCCCAGCCGATGTTCGCCAGCATTCAACCAACGCTCGCCAATCACCTCGCGCTCAGGGTGTAGGCCATGGGCCTCGGCCAACAGCGTGCCATCAATCCAAAGCCAAGCGCCATCATCTGAATTAATCCGGAAGCGATAGATTCCAGCAACAGGCGCGACAAAACTACGGGTTTGGCGCACAATAAAGCGATCATTACGGCCAAAAATCCCGCTATCAGCCAAATCGAGGCGGGTACCGCTCCAATCAAAGCTGCCCAAAAACGCCCCTTCAGGAATCGAAAGTGGGTTAGCAGTTCGCGCCAGAAAATCATCGGGAATTGTGCCCAGCTCATAAACCAAAGCTTGGGGTTGCCAATCGTTATAGATCGACGATTGGGGAGCATCATTTTCGGGATTGATTGTGATGGTTTGGCTGGCTTGATTTTGGCTGAAATAACGCACATATTCTTGGACCAGCCCTGCTCGCAGGGTTACTTGGCGCGGACTGGTGGTATGGTTACGAAAACGCACATAGCCCACCAAATCGCGAGCCTCGCCAGGCCCAAGGTCGCCGCCAATGCTCCAACGCCATGGATACCCACCAGTATCACCAGCACAATCGAGCGTCAGACCATCGCCGCCAAGCACCAGCCGAAAACGCCCCGATTCCTTGGGATAGGTCGGATAGGCATCGTTGCCATTGCCAAGGAAACATTCGCCTTCGTCGTAGGTATAGCCTATAGTGTTATCGTTAGGGCTGCCTGCGTCGGGAGCTTGGGTTTCAATCGCCACATTGCCAGTGTTGCGTACTCGAAACGTTACTTTGAGCAATTCGCCACCAGCCAAGCTTGTGCGATCATAATTAACCGATTCGAGTGCTACATTGACTTGAGTATCTTGTTTGACCCAGCGCACCGTATCGAAAATCACCTTGCGATTGGCACTCAATGGCTCACTGGTCAAATCGGTTAGGTGCACCTCGACTGGCTGGCCCGACAACGCCAGCGCATTGGTGGTAATTTCAATCCACTCGGTGGTGGTATCTTGGCTCAACACCCGCTCGCCAATTTGCACGCCATTTTGCCAAATTGTGTAGCGAGCACTCTGCGTTGCATTGAGTGCTCCACAATTTTGGGGCACATGGGCAAAAATCCGATAATTGCCAGCAACAATATTGGTATTACGCCAGCGACCACTATTGCTACTCTCAGCGGGGTCATTCGTGGCAAAAGTGTAAAAAATATGGCCGCCGTCGCCACAATTAGCCTCATACCATTGTGCCGTCGAGCGAATAAAACTCGATTCCAGATCATCAATCGTCATATCGCCGTTATCGGGCGTGCTGCTCAAACGCGATTGCACCCGCGAACGAATGGTTGGCAATAAGCCATAGAGATTATTCCCCGGGCAGGAAGTATAGCCAACTGGATCATTCGCGACATCGCGATGACCTGCAATATTGGGCGTAATCGCTCCAGCATTGCCGCAATAGCGCGAAATATCGCAGCCATAGTAATACGAACGGCCCAACGGATCGATCCCACGTTGCTCGGCTTTCCATGCCAACAATTCAACCAAGCTATTTTGGGCAGTGCTGGTTGGCGGCACGCTGGCGTAGGTTCCGACCATCGAAACGCCCATCGAACCATAATTACCAGTATCGTGAAATGCCACCGCATTATCGCCACCAGCCCGACCCTCGAAAATCGTGCCATCGGGCGCAATCAGGTAGTTATAGCCAATATCGCCCCAACCCCGGGTAAAGGTATGAAACGACCAAATCGCCCGAATCCGATCGCCCCACCAGCCTTCGCTCCCGCCCAAGCTATTGGCATCAGCGGTATGGTGCACGACCAAATGGGTCACTGGATAGTAGGCTGGGGGCACACGGCTGCCTTGGCCATCAGGGCTACCCCAACCAGTGCGACTAACCACGGGCGGTTTAGCAACATCGGTTGCTCGTTCAGCAGTTGTTTCAGGTACAACGGGGGTTAATGCACCAACATCGACGCTATGCACCTGCAATTCGCGCAGGGTTGGCAAACTACCATCGGGAGCCGGCCCAAACTCAATTTTAGCTTGCCACCAAGTTGCCACGCCAGCAAAGAGCGGCGAACCCCAATGCAAATCGGCGGCATCGCGCTCATCCAAAAAATCGTGTGATTCTTCAATTAAGCCCCAGCGCGACCAGCTATTGCCATCGCTGGAAACCCGCAGTGAAATTTGCAAAGTTGCCGAAAGCGGCACATCGGCTCGCCATGCTGCCAATAAATCACTAAATTGATTGACCTGTTGCGGCACCGTGATTAACATTCCGCCAGCAGGTTCAGGCCGAATTCCATCTGGTGTGATGCGAGTACGCTGCCCATTGCCACGGCCCAAGGCGTTGGTATCCAGAACGGTCGTCACTGGCTCGAATGCTGCCGAACGGCGTTCGCCAGTTTGGGCTGAAGCCGCAACCACAAACAATGCCGTAATAATGGCCGCAGGCCAAGCCAGCCAACGCAATGGCTGGCGAATGGTACGCACTAACGCAACCCACCAAAATGCTACTTGGTTCATCGCAACCCCCAAAACTAGGTTAAATCGTAGCTGTTGCTACAAACAGTAGCATGAGCCTTGCAGCAAAAGCAGCCTTTTAAATGACAATCGGATGACAAGGGGGAGAATATAGAACATAGAGCATAGAGTATAGAACATAAGGCATTTAACGCAGAGCAATCGACGGCTATTGGCTTTGGACTATAGGCTATCGGAACAATTGTTGGTATCTATATAATCTATTGAGCCTATAGCCTATAGCCACTTTTCCTTCGTATACCTTCGTGCCCTTCGTGGATCAAAAAGAGAATCAGGCCATGCAGCCCGATCCCCAATAACCGATCCCCGATCTCCGAATTTCAACTATTGCTGAATTTCGGCCTCGCGTTGCAAGGCTTCTTCGCGAGCCATAAACTCGTTGATTGTGCGTTCGAGTTTTTTAGCCGAGAAGGGCTTGGCGATCATCGGCGTGCCAATTTGGCGCATCGCAGTAATTGTGGCCGGACTCATCGTATCGCCAGTGATGAAGATAAAATGTTTGGCCAATTCAGGCGCTTTTTGCTGCAAAGCCCGATAGAGCTGAAAGCCATTCATGCCTGGCATTTTGACATCGCTCAGAATCAAATCGAAGGGCGCTTGATCAACGGCTTGTAAGGCGGCCTCGCCGCTGGCCACCACCACTGGCTGATGACCCAAATCGCGCACCAAGCGCTGAATCACTTGGGCTACACCTTCTTCATCGTCAACCACCAAAATTTTATAGGCTTGGTCGGGCTTAATCGTGGTTTCGCGATCATCGTCGTTGATCAACTCAGGATTATCGCCCTGAACCACGGGCAAGGCCAAGTGGAAGATCGTACCCTCGTTGGCCACACTATCAACCCAAATATTGCCACCATGATCATGCAGGATGTTGTAGCAAATCGATAAACCCAGCCCTGTGCCCTTGCCAACAGGCTTCGTGGTAAAAAATGGATCGAAGATCCGCCCAACGAGGTGCTGAGGAATGCCAGGGCCAGTATCGCCAATGTTGATCCGAATTTCATCATCAACCCGTTCGGTTTTGACGGTCAAGAAACCGCCACCGCCTTTTTCGGCCATAGCTTGATGGGCGTTGCCGATCAAATTCAGAAACACCTGTTGTAATTGATAAGGATCGGCGACGGTGGTCGGTAGCTCTGGCTCGAATTGGCGTTGCACTTTGATGTTATCGACGCGCAAGTGATAGCTATGCAAGCTCAGCGTGTCGTCGATAACTTTATTGACATCGACTAAAACCCGCTGAGGCTGATGTTCACGGGCAAAGGTCAGCAGGTTGGTCACAATTCGCGCGGCCCGTTCAGCTTGATTATTAATGTAATTCAGGTCGGTACGGGCATCATCATCCAAATCTTTGCGGCGCAGCAATAGCTCAGCAAAGCCTTTGATGCTGGTCATCGGATTGTTCAACTCGTGGGCAACCCCAGCCACCAATTGGCCAATCGCTGAGAGTTTTTCGGCCTGCAACAGTTGCAATTCCAAGCGGCGGCGGTCGGTCACATCCCGCGCAATACAATGCAGACCAATCACCTGATCGCCACGCTGCATCAATTGGGCGCTAACTTCAATATGCAAATCTTCGCCATTGGCGCGGCGTAAGGTCAACGGAAATGCCCCGCCATCACCAGCAGCTTTGGCCAATTGGCGTTGCAATTGATGCTCGATCGCTGCTTGATCATCAGGCACACACAGCGAAATCAGGGTGCGCTGCATCATTTCAGCCACGGTCATGCCCAACAATTTAACCCCTTGACGATTGATCGAGGCAATTCGTAGCTGTGGATCAAGCGTGAAGATCATATCGTTGGCATTATCGAACAATTCGCGATAGCGTTGCTCAGAATCGCGAGTCGATTTAAACAGACGCGAATTTTCAATCGCAATCGCTGCATAATCGGCAATTGCTGAGAGCAAATATTGGTCGTTTTCGCTGAAGGTGCGTTGCTGCACCCGATTATCAACCGCCAACACACCAATTGCATGACGACCAACAATCAAGGGCACTTGCAACATGGCCTGCACCAAAAGCCCAGTGCGCAGCTTTAAATCTTGGTGCTGCGAGCGATCAAGCCGAATTGGCTTGACCGTGCGAATGACTTGGCCTGCCACATTGTCATCCATCTTGACCCGAAAACGCTGGACACGCTCTTCGCCAAGATTTTTGGCCGCCCGCAAATACAGCTCATCACCATCACGCAGCAGCAAATAGCCTTCTTCGGCGTGGGTCAGATACACCCCAGCATCGACGATCCGTTCGAGCAATTCTTCAAGATCGAGCAGCGAGGTCACCGATTTACCAACGCTAGAGAGAATCGTCAACTCCTGCAAGCGTTGCTGCAAGGTGCGGGTAAGCACTTCTTTTTCGCGCTGCAAACGGCGCTCACGCAGGGCACGCTCAATTGCCGCGCCCGCTTCAGAAGCATCAAAAGGCTTGATCAAATAATTTTTGGCACCAAGTCGAAAGGCCTCGACAGCGGTTTGCTCGGTACCATGGGCGGTCATCAAAATCACCGGAATATCGTAGCCAAGTTCGCCCATCTGGCGAAGCACATCAAGCCCCGACGTGTCGGGGAGTTGGAGATCAAGCAAAATCAGGTCGGGCTGGCGTTGTTTCAAAAAAGCCAGGCCTTCCCAGCCTGTGGGTACGACGCGCGAACGATAGCCATAGTATGGCAGCACCGTCTCAGCCAAAAAATCGGCTATCTGACGGCTATCGTCGATGATGAGGATTTCTTCCATGGGACATCCTTCGCGTGTTGTTGCGTGTTGTATGGGCAGATTGTTGGACTCATAGCTATTCTAACGAGTCGCATCGCTCTACGCAATAGGTTTAACCGCAATCTAAGCCTTAAAATGTTTATTTTCGGTTTGGTGCAAAGCCAAAATCGCCAACGAGACTGGCTAGTGCGCCTTCTGCGTCGATTTTACCTGTTTTAATCCCGTGGTCAATCTGCACCACGCGTTCGTGAAGCATGCGCAATTCGGTTGGGCTAAAGTTGCGGGCTTGCTCAGCAGCCTTACGTGCCACAAACGGTTTTTGGCCCAAAAGTTTAGCCAGCTCGTCGGGCGCGACCCGTCCAGCACTCTGCGCCGCCAACATCAAACGCGCTTGGCGGGCGATCATGGTCAAAATATACAGCGGGGCGGCATCATCGGCTAATAAGCCATTTAAGCCTTGCACTGCCGCAGCACCTCGCCGAGTACTTAACGCATCGATAAAATTAAATAAATTAGTTTCTGTTTCATCAGCCACCAGCAAATCGACCTCACGAATGCCGATTGTGCCATTTTGGCCAACATAGGCCGCTAATTTGGCAATTTCATTATGCAGCATCCAACCATCGCTGCCCACATAATTGGCCAAATGTTGAGCCGCATCAGGGCGCAATTGCACGCCGTTGGATTGAGCTTCTTGCTGCATCCAAGCGATCAGAGCATTGCCTTCACGCAAATTAAATTCGCGCTGCTCAGCTTGTTTGGTTTTGACCAACGCCTGAATATCTTTGACCACACTCAAACGGCTATCGGGGGCATCACTTTCGTTGAGCACAAGGTCGGTGGTCGAGGGCAAGCGTTGCACCAAGCTTTTGAGGCCATCGCGCAGCTCAGCCGATTTGGCATGCTTCAACAGATCATGCACAATCACCAAGCGGCGATCATGAAAGACTGGATAGGCTTCGCAAGCAGTGCGCACTTCGTTGAGTTTGATCGATTTGCCGTGGAGCACCACCACATTGAAGGCAGCAGCATCAGGAGGAAAAGCCGCCTTGAGCGCATTGATTGTGGCTTGGCGGGTATAATCGTCGGGGCCAAAAAAGAGATACAACATAAAAGTAAACACCCTTCTATCAGCCGTGAGCGGGGTAGTTTTGAACCTGCTTTCGCAGGTGGGTGCCAGCCCTTGAGTCGTACAGCACCAGCCGCACTAGTCGCGGAACCCGGCTCCCCTTCATAAAGTGTTGGCTCAAAACTAATTCCCACCGCACGTACAGCGAAGGGTGCACCCTATTGTACTATAGCCCACTCAGATCTGCAAAAATCATCAAATCATATCCTAACACTAGACTATTTGTTTAGCCAATTTCGTTGGTGCTAGGTGGGTACAAATCGCGCAAGCCCTGGGCCGTCGCCCGCATCATATCGATCAATTCGGGTGGCTCTAAAACACGGCAATTCTCCAAGTAGCGCAGGAGAATTTGGCGGGTTTGCCAGAGATTATGCACCGTGGCCGTAACCAAGGCCGAGCCATCATCACGATATTGAATATCAGTATCAGCAAACCAGTGGGCAACTTTTTTATTGCGAGCAACCACATCGCGCAACTCATATTTAACTGTCCAAGTTGGGCGTTTGGGCAACGCTGGTGGCAATACCCGTGGCAAAATTGTTAAGCTGTTTTTGCTAATATAGTCGATGCGATAATCAACATAGCGGCCAACCCGCTCGACCATCTGTTGCGGCCCATCAAAACAATAGCCCAAAAGATACATATGGCCATCGCGAGTAAAAATATTAACTGGCCCGACCCGATGCGTCTCCTCGCCATCACGTTGGCTTGAAGTATAGCGAAAACGAATTTCGCGACGCTGGGCAAGGGCTTTGCGCAAGCTACGCATAATTTGCGGATCATGCTCATACGGTGCAACTGGACCAGCCTGTTGCAAAATTGGCTCGCCCACATTCAATGCTCCACGGCGCTCGATTGGCAAGAAATCAATAATCCGCTCGACCAACCGCCGCACCTGTTGATGATCGGGCCAGGTGCTATTGGCAGTATAGGTTGCATCCAGAAAACGCAGCGCTGCAATTTCATCGTTGGTTAAATTGAGCAAGGCCAAATCGCCAACACTAACCAAACGATAACCCACCGAAGCCGTGTATTCGATCACACAGCCAAAGACCTCGCGCAAAGCCCGTAGATCGTGACGGAGCGCCTCGCGGGCCGCTTTGGGATACGCTTCAAGCATCTGGCCGTTAACTTCGTCAATCAAGGCTTCACTGGTTTTAGGGCCGCTGCCCAAACAACGCAGCAACAACATCTGACGCTGCACCTTCATCACCGATGAACGCTTAATCCCGCGTGCTTGTCGTTTTGTATTCACGTAATCCTCACTATTCCAAAATAAGCCCATTCAGATTGTTGTGGTGTGGAACGTGGGGCACATATGGGACTGCAAACAAATTGTACAAGATCAACGACAATCACTCGTGTAGTGAGCAATCGAGGCTCGTCAACAGCTTGCACTGAATGTGGTAGCATAGCAATTATCGGCCAAAGACCAAGGCAATGTTTGTAATTCGTTCTTTTTTGCCTAGGAGGATGCATGAATTACTATCAGGATGTGTTCCCATGGGAAGTCGTCGTCGTAAGCTCGGTCATTTTAGCTTCGATGGCGCTCTTTTCCACAGTTCGTTGGATTTTTCGGCCACAACCTAAAGTGTTTCCAGGCAAACGGATCGTGCTCTTCGTGATTTGTCTTGGCTTGATATTTTATGCCTTCCGTTTTGTGCCAAACTTTCGCGATAAATTTGAGCTTGGGCTAAGCACCAATCGCGCCGCAACCAGCGATAGCCCAGTCGTGCCTGAATTGATGACCCCACGCTTTACCCTCGATAAAAATACGGTCTATCAAGCAGGCGTTCGCACAATTCAGGCCCAACGTGGCTGGACGATTACCAATCGCTCCGATAGTCAAACATCGCTCAAAGTCGATATTGATGTGATGATGGGGATCTTCACCGATGAGTTAACTGTCGCCTTTATTGATGAGGGCGGCCAAACTCGCGTGGATATTCAATCGCTATCCAAGGTTGGCGGTGCAGATCTTGGGGCAAATCGGCGGCATATTCGCCAACTGGTACGGGCACTTGAGGAAGATTTAGGCACACCAAGCCAATAAAGCGTTACGCCAACAAGGGTAGTTTAACCTGGCTACCCTTGTTGTTAATCATTTCAACTACCACAATTCGCTACGTAAGCCAAGCACCGTGCCTAGCTCACGCAAGGTTGTAGCAGCCAACTCAGCGTCATCAATTTCGCCATTAATACTGGCTTCGGCCAACGTGATTAACGCTTGTAAACAGGCTGGTGTTTGAAAATCGGCATCAAGTGCTGCGATTGCCTCATTGCGCAGCTCTTCAGCATGAAGTGCGCCACCAGCTACGCCACTATTAACAGCCTGTTTGAAGCGTTCAACCGTGCGTTCGCCCCAAGCCACATCATCATCGCTATATTCAAATTGATCGCGATAATAATATTTGAGCAAGCCCAAGCGAATCGCATCGGCGCTGTAGTGTTGTAGCGTTTTGCTGGCCAAGACTAAATTGCCCAGCGATTTGCTCATTTTTTCGCCTTCGTAATAGACCATACCAATATGTGACCAAGCAGCAACGTGCGGGCTTTGGCCAGTAAAATTCTCGGCTTGAGCTAATTCGCAAGCATGATGCGGAAATTGCAAATCGCTGCCGCCACCATGAATATTGATCTGTGGACCCAGATACTCCAGCACCATAGCGGTACACTCGATATGCCAACCTGGCCGACCACGACCCCATGGGCTATCCCACCATGGCTCACCTGGTTTGGTCGCCTGCCACAACACAAAATCCAATGGGTCGCGTTTATGCGGATCATCGGGGAAGTTGCCGCGCTCATTGGCAATCGCCAGCATACTGGCATAATCGCTGTGGGCCAAACTGCCAAAATTGGGATCAGCATGGACATTGAAATAGACGTTGCCTTGATTTTCATAGGCCACGCCACGCTCAATTAAGCCGCTGTTCACTTCGATAATTTTAGCGATGGCATCAGTCGCTTTAACATAGTGATTGGGCATGCGCACATTCAAGGCATCCATATCACGCAAAAAGCGCTCGGTCTCTTGGCGACCCAATTCATCCCAGGTTAGGCCAAGTTGGGCGCTTTTGCGCAAAATATCATCATCAATATCAGTCACATTTTGCACATACAGCACTGGCAAGCCTTGCCATTCCAAATAGCGCCGAATTGTATCATAGACCACATAAGTCCGCGCATGGCCCATATGGGTCGTATCGTAGGGAGTTACGCCGCATACATACATGCGCACAAAGCCATCGATTGGCTCCATGGCGACAGGCGTTTGGCGCAGAGTATCATAAAGTAACACGACTAGGCCTCCCCATGGTCGTCGAGCGTTTGATCAAGCGCATCGTCACGTTCAATTCGCAAACCATCTTCATATGAGCCAGCCCGATCTTCCACGCCACCTGATTCGGCAATGTCGGGATTGGTATATTTGCCATCTTGAAAACCGCTATCGTAGCCAGCTTGGCCCTCGAAGCCTTGATCATCATCACGTTTGGGTGGTTGTTCGGTCATGATTGATCCTCTAACACAGAATTGTCCTGTAGTACTGTACCTCAAAAATAGCCAAAATACCGTCAGATCGTAATTAACATTGCAACAATCGCTGGCGGCTTGTATCATAGCGGCCATGCAAGCACCACAACCATTAATCATTGCCATCGTTGGCCCAACTGCGGTTGGCAAAACTGCCTTTTCACTCGATTTAGCCCAAGCCTTGAATGGCGAGATCGTTTCAGTCGATTCGCGCTTAGTCTACCGGGGGATGGATATTGGCACAGCCAAACCAACGCCTGCTGAACAAGCGCTGGTCAAACATCATTTAATCGACGTGGTTAATCCTAATCAGGAATATAGCCTGGCAACCTACCAAGCAGCGGCCTATGCGGCGATTGCCCAAATTCAGCAACGAGCCAAACAGCCAATTTTAGTGGGGGGCACAGGTCAATATATGGCAGCCTTACTTGAGGGCTGGAGCATTCCCGAGGTTGCGCCCAATTACGAATTACGGGCGCGGTATGAGCAACAGGCTGCCAGCGAAGGCCATACAGCGCTCCATCAACAACTGCAAACGATCGATCCCGAAGCAGCCAAGGCAATCGACCCAACCAATGTTCGGCGGGTGATTCGCGCCTTAGAAGTTTTCCATGAAACAGGCCAGCCGATTAGCCAGCTTCAGCGCCGCAATCCACCGCCCTATCGCATGTTGACGCTTGATCTAGAGCGACCACGCGACGAACTATATGCCCGCATCGATCAACGGGTTGATCTGATGGTGCGCGAAGGATTAATTGCCGAGGTTTGGGCGTTGATTCGTCAAGGCTATGACTGGGAGCTACCATCGATGTCAGGATTGGGTTATGCCGAATTTCGGCCACTGTGGCAAGGCCAACAAAGTGCTGGCGCTTGCATCAGCCAACTCAAATTCAACACCCATCGTTTTGCTCGCAAACAAGGGGCGTGGTTTCGGCGTTTGCCCAATCGGGTTAGCCTCGATGCCCATCATACGGATTTACTGGCACAGGTGCAGACGCTGCTTGCTGCAATGACTGAGCACGTAGCAACACATATTGATCAGTAGCTTGTTGCAAAAACTGCTCAGGATCGCCAGGCACGCTATAGCCAAGCCGCCCAAACAGCGCATAGGCCAATTGAGTTGCGATCCGCAAGCGTCGATCTGGAGCTAAAACAGCGCGGCGCAGCAAAAAGTTTTGAACTAAATCCATATCATTTGAGCGCAAGGCAGTAATATTGGGCAAAGTTGCACCACTATCTTTGAGCGCACTCGCAACTTTATCATCGCGGGTTGATTGCAACAACATCTCAAGCGTCACCCGTTGACGATCGCGCACCACAAACGTGCTGGCAGCCAAATCGCCCAAACGGCGGGCACGTTTATCGATCAACATCGTGAGCAGCCCAGTTGAATAATAAGCTGGCACAAAATCGATTAACCGAAGTAAATTTCGAATCAAACTACCAGTGAAAGTTAATGGCTTGCCAGCCTCTTGCACCACTCGAATCCCCAAAAGCCGCTTGCCAGGTGTTTGACCATTCCAAAAGCGCTCAAAGGCGATATAATAAACCAAGACTGTAAAAATACAGAAGAAAAAGAAAATCCGATATGCTAGATCGCTGGGATTGTTATCAGTCCCGATATAGACCCGTTGCGCAATAAACAACAAAATTGAGAAGAAGGCCGTATCAATGACTGCGGCAACAAAACGTGTGCCGATTCCAGCCACATCATAACCAAACTCAATACTTTCGGGAGTATCAATAATATAGCGATCACTTCCACGATTATCGATCATCTCTATCTCCAACAATATAACTAGTAGAGGAGTAGCTTTATGGTAGCAGAAGATTTTATCAATGCCAAACATCATGCTTGGGAACGATTAACCCAGCTAACCAGCCGTGCTCAGAGTAATATTATTGCCATGGATGCCGCTGAATTGCAAGAGCTAGGCCGACTTTATCGCCAAGCGACCTCAGATTTAGCCCAAGCGCGGCGAGATTTTCCAGGTCATCCCTTGACAATCTATTTAAACGATTTGGTGGCGAAGGGCCATAGCAGCATCTACCGTGAGCGCAATTCGCCAATTACCGGAATAAAAAACTACTTTCTCTATCAACTCCCCCAAGCCTTCCGTGAGCTACTACCATTTACAGGCATAGCATTTTTAGCATTTTTCCTCCCAGCAATTGTGGCGTGGGTCATCAGCTACCAAGATCCGGTTCGAGGGGTAGCCTTAGCACCTGAATTTCAGCCAGTGATTGACGATATGCGAACCGATACTGAATGGTGGCGCAATTTAAATGACAACAATGCTGAAGGTGCAGTCATGATTCTATCCAATAACATCTTCGTCTCATTTCAAGCATTTGTGGGAGGGTTGACTTTAGGCTTACTCACACTCTATGCCCTGTATTACAACGGATTAATGCTTGGAATTCTATCTGGGGCAGCCCAAAATTTAGGCTTTGCCGATAATTTATGGGGATTTATTGCGGCGCACGGCCCTGTTGAGTTAAGCATCATCTTTCTTGCTGGCGGTGCTGGCTTACAACTTGCTTGGGCCATTCTGCGACCAGGGATGGTTTCGCGGCGGGCCGCCTTGGCGATTGCTGCTCAACGGGCATTCAAAGTATCAGGAGCAATCGTCATGTTTCTGATTCTAGCAGGATTAATCGAAGGCTTTATTTCGCCGCAATATCTACCATTGTGGTTTAAGATTGCAGTTGGTATTATCAGTGCTGGCAGTATGTACGCCTATCTTTTATTAGCCGGACGCAACGTCCAACAACCAGAATCTGCTGAAGCAAGCGCCTTGAAGCTTGAAACCCCAGCACACTAGAGGATCATAATGAAACGACGAGATCAATTAGCGATTGGTTTGATTTGTGCAGCTTTAGTTGGATGCGGCACACCAGTTGCTAGCCGCCCAACCCCCAAACCGATTGTTAATCTAACAGCGGCACCAACTATCGATTTAGATGCAACCCGTGAAGCCTATAAAAATGAGTTACAACCGACTGCGCAACCGCTCGGTTTATATATTGTGCGCGATGGCGACACGCTTGAATCGATAGCCTTAGCCTTTAATACCAGCGTAGAAGAAATTTCAGCCACCAATAAACTTGAAGATATCAATCTTATTGCAATTGGACAACCGCTGATCATTCCATCGCTGATTAGTGGCACGAGTAATCTGACGATAACGCTGCCATTAAATCAGTCTAAAGACCTAACTCCAACACCTTGACAATGATTTTCAGCATGCTATACTTCCAGCATAACCTTTATTCGATAACTACCGCAAGAGATAAAGGAGGTGATGCCAATGAATGATAGTAGTCATTGTAGCATCACGGAGGGACTTCTCTAGTCCTATCGTGAAGCGAAAAGACGAAAGCAAACCGCCAGTTCGATGAACTGGCGGTTTCGCATTTTAGGCTAGCTCAGCCAGCTTCGAGCAAGTTTAAGCTTTTTAGTACACACAAAAACGCGCTAGATGTTGGACATCTAGCGCGTTTTCGATTGGATGGTACGCATCCTCCTACGTTCCCACAGCGGGTGCTGCAGTAGCCTCGGTGTGTGTCGCGTTCACGGCCTGGTTCGGGATGGAGCAGCGTGGGGCACAACCACCTCGACACGTACCAATGGTAAACCCAACAACAGATAAGCTTGATAACTATAGCTTCAAAAATTGCAATAAACATATTACAGATTGAATGCTTGCCGACGCGCGGCAACCGATGATCGCTCGGCTGTCTGCGGTTGTCTGCTCTACCGTTCACACGGCCTCCACAGCAACCCAGTTGTCCGTCTCGTCTCGACGGTGCCTCTCATACATTTCTGCACAT